>NZ_JAUNPC010000079.1:3198-12373 GCF_030536915.1 Paracoccus sp. (in: a-proteobacteria) | reverse complement strand
ACCTCGCGCCGCACGACGACCACCGAGTAGATGAACAGCAGCGCCCCCAGCACCACGGCGATGCCCGAGCCGAAGCGCATCCAGTAGAAGATGCCCAGCTGGTCCTGCACGTCCATGTAGGCCTCGCCGTTGACCCGCTGCAGGTGCGTCTGCACCGTGCCCGCGAAGGTCAAGGTGAAGGTCATGAACAGCATCCCGCCCGACATCAGCCAGAAGGAGGCCATGTTCAGCACCTGGTTATAGGGGTCGCGGTTGCGCATGATCGGCATCGCATAGGTGATGATCGCCAGCACCAGGCAGACATAGGCGCCGTAGAAGGCCAGGTGCCCGTGCGCCGCGGTGATCTGGGTGCCGTGGGTGTAATAGTTCACCCCGTGCAGCGTGTGCAGGAAGCCCCAGACGCCGGCGCCGAAGAAGGCCAGCACCGTGCAGCCCAGCGACCACAGCAGCGCGGCCTTGTTCGGGTGGTCGCGCCGCCCCTTCCAGACCATCACGAAGGCGAAGGCCATCATCGCGAAGAAGGGCACGATCTCGAAGGACGAGAAGATGGACCCCACCCACTGCCAGTAGGCCGGCAGGCCGATCCAGTAGTAGTGGTGCCCGGTCCCGAGGATGCCCGAGAAGAGCGCGGTCGCAACGATGACATACAGCCATTTCTCGACCACCTCGCGGTCCACCCCCGTCAGCTTCAGCATCAGGAAGGCCAGGATCGCCGCCATGATCAGTTCCCACACGCCTTCCACCCACAGGTGGATGACGTACCACCAGTACATCTTGTCCAGGACGATGTTGGCGGGGTTGTAGAAGGCGAACAGCCACAGCAGGGCCAATCCCCACAGTCCCAGCAGCAGGACGTTGGAAATGGCGGTCTTGCGGCCCTGCAGCACCGTCATGGTGACGTTGTAGAGGAACAGCAGCGCGGCGACGGTGATGCCGACCTTGACCCAGGTGGGCTGTTCCAGGAACTCGCGCCCCTGGGTGCCCAGGAAGTAGTTTCCGTTGAACCAGTTGAAGATATAGGTCAGCACCGCACCCAGCGTGCCCACCACCATGATGATCAACTGCAGCCAGGCGATGGCGGGCGAATGGATGTCACGCTCGGCTTCCTCGGGCAGCAGGTAATAGGCCGAGCCGAAGAAGCCCAGCAGCAGCCAGACCACCAGCGCGTTGGTGTGCAGCATGCGGATGATGTTGAAGGGCAGGATCTCGGCCAGGAAGTTCGGCTGGACGTAAACATAGCCCATCATCAGCCCGAAGGTGACCTGCAGCGCGAAGAGCGCCATGGCCACGCCGAAATAGGCGTAGGCGATTTTCTGAGTTGCGTATCTCATGATGGTCCCTTTCGGCTCAACCGGCGTCGTTCGGCGGCCAGTTCTGGGTGTTCACCGACCCCACGAACAGCAGGAAGTCGGAAAGCGCGCGATGCTCCTCGTCGGTGAGGTTGAAGTTCGGCATCTGCCGCCGCCCCTCGATCCCTGTGGGCATCGCCTGCATCCAGGCGGTCAGGGTTTCCGCCGCCGCGTCGGGGTCGTCCTGCACCCCCCAGCGGCGCATCACGTTGCCGAGTTCCGGGGCGAAATAGGCGCCCTCGCCCAGCAGCGAATGGCAGTTCACGCAGCCCTTGTTCTCCCAGACGTGCTTGCCCGCCGTGACGCTTTCGGTCAGGGCGGTCCGGTCCGTCGAGACATTGAGGACATAGATATGGCTGTGGACGGACATCGCGCCGAATATCGCGATGAAGAACAATGACCCGCCATAGAAGACGTTACGGGCCATGCTCTTGGTCATGACGTCGCTCATGGCGGCGGTCCCTTCGAGCAGTTTACACAATCATACGGATACTGATCATGAGGGACCGGGCCTTGCCCAAAGTCAACGTCCCGTGATCCTTGCGGTCTTTCTCTGAGGTCAAAGGGCCACAAGAGCCTCGATCCGGGCATCGGGGAAGGCGGCCAGCGCCCGGTCGATGGCAGGGCGGTCCATCAGGATGGCAGCGGTGGACAGCGCGTCGGCCAGCGCGGCGCTGTCCGCACTGACCGAGGAAAGCGCCCAGTGCGGCCCCTCTCCCGCCGGGCCCATGATATGCGGCCGATCGCCGCCGGGGCCGATTCGCGTCCCCATCGCCGCCGAGGTCGCCAGCGCCCGGTCGCGCAGGGTCAGTTCGCGCACCATCCCGCCCCCCGGCGCCTCGATCCGCGCGCGCCAGTCCTGCGGTCCGACGCCGCGGACCTCGCCCGCGTCGATCAGCACATCGGTCAGGCGGTGGCGGACCGCGACGGCGGCCAGCCGGTCGGCGGCGAACCCCTGGGCGATGCCGTTCAGCGTCAGCGCCATGCCAGGCCGGGCAAGCCGGATTTCACCGGGCGCAACCCGCAGGTCCTGCCAGCCCACAAGCGCCATGGCCGCATGTTCGTCCTGCCCGAGCCGCCGCGCCTGCCACAAGGGCTGCACGGTCGGGTCGAAGACCCCGCCCGTCGCCTCATGCACGCGCCCCGCCAGATCCAGCAGGGCCAGCATGTCGTCCGAAGGGTGGCTCAGCCGCCCCAGCGCGTTCAGCCGCTTCAGTTCCGAGCCGGTGAACAGCGAGAACTGCCGCTCGATGGCCCGCAGGCTGCGTTCGGCTTCCGCGAAGAAGGCGCGGGCGGCGGCGGCATCGCCCCCCTCGACCGTCAGCGCGACATCCGCGCCCAGCGCCACCCCCTGCCAGCGGTGCCGGGCCGGCGCGGCGGCAGGCAGCGCCATCGCGCAGGCCGTCATGGCAAGAAAGCGGCGCCGCGGCAGCATCATCACGCGGCCCCCCTTGCCGGGCGCGGGGTGGTCCAGATCGGCCACAGCGCCACCAGGAAGAAGGTAAAGGCGACGATCCACAGCAGCCCCGCGCCCAAAGTCCCGAGGTCGTGGAACGCCCCCGGCCAGGTCGAGGCCGCCCAGCGCAGGCCCGCCGCCAGCGGCATCAGGGCGTAACCCAGCGCGATGGTCGCGGGCGCGCGGAGGGGTCGGCCGGAATGGCCGATGCTCGCCCGGCTCATCACCGCCAGCGTCATGCCGCCGATGGCGCCGATGCCGAGGATATGCAGCCCCGCGACCTCGGAACCGAGGCCCAGCAGCGCCAGCCCCCAGACGGCCAGACCCAGGGCCAGCATCCCGTAGCCGGCGTGCAGCGCCCACAGGATCGGGTCGCCCAGCGTGGCCCGCGTCCGCCAACCCGACAGGCGCAGCGCGGCGGCGATGCCGGCGGCAAGGGCGGCCGCGCCGGTCAGCGCCTGGGGCGCGGCGGCCAGCGCCAGCACGGCGGTCAGGATCGCCAGCACGATGCCGGCCACGTCGAACCACGTGCGCGACACCGGCGGGGCGGCGGCAGGGTCGGCGCGCAGCAGGGAGTTGCGGGTGAAGGCCGGGGTCACGCGGCCGCCAAGGATCGCGATCATGGCCGAAACCGTCAAAAGGCCCCCGCGCATCCCCTGCCCCTCGGTTTCCGTCCAGCCCATCCAGTCCAGATGCACAGCCAGGTTCGACAGCCAGACCAGCGTCAGCAGGACGATGAACATCAGGTTCTGCGGCTTGGGCTTTGCCATCAGCATCGCCACCATCCGCGCCCCCAGAACCGGGATGAAGGCCAGATCGACCAGCGCCACCAGCCCCGCAGGCAGCGCGCCCGAGAACCAGACCGCCACCCGGCCCGCGAGCCACAGCCCCGCGACCAGCGCCACGAATCGGTCGGACGGCCCGGCGCCTCCGGTCCAGTTCGGCACGGCGGTCAGGAAGAACCCGCCCAGCGCGGCGGTGGCGAAGCCGAAGACCATCTCATGCGCGTGCCAGGCGACGGGGCCGGGACCAAAGGGCAGGTCGGTCACGCCCGAGGTCCAGCACAGCCAGACGGCGATCGCGGCCAGCGCGTAAAGCCCGGCGGCCATGAAGAACACGCGCCAGCCGTCGCGGAAGATGATGGGCAGCGGCGCGGGAGAGGCGTTCAGGGCGGTCATGGTCATGGAGTCACCTTCTGGGACCGGAAGGCCGGCGGCTGCGCCGGCGAGGCCGCCCCGGCATGGGCACCCGAAGGCACCTGCGACGGCTCAAGCGGCGGGGGAACGGCAGGCGAGGCGGGCGCGGTCGGGATCGGCGGCGCGGTGAAGCCCCCCGGCCCGCGCGAGCGGCGCTTGAGGACGGGGCAGGTCGCCTCGTCATTCATGATGGTCTGGCAGCGCAGGCACATCACGCATTCGTTGGCGTTGATGCGGCCCAGCGGATCGATCGCGCCGACCGGGCATTTCGTCTCGCACAGCCGGCACTCTCGCCCGCACTGGGGCCGGCGCCTGAGCCAATCGAAGATCTTCAGCTTGGCCGGGATCGCGAGGCCCGCGCCCAGGGGGCAGAGATAGCGGCAGAAGAAGCGCTCGATGAACAGCCCCGCCCCCAGCAGCGCCAGCGCGAAGGCGACGAAGGGCCAGGGGCGCATGAAGCGCATCGAGATCGCGGTCTTGAACGGCTCGACCTCGGCCAGGATCAGCGCCTGTTCCATCGAATAGAAGGACAGCGCCACGATGGCCACGAACAGCGAATACTTGATGACCCACAGCCGTTCGTGCAGCGCCTGCGGCACGGCGACCTGCCTGACCCCCAGCTTCTGCGCGGCGGCGTTCGTCAGTTCCTGCAGCGCCCCGAAGGGGCAGAGCCAGCCGCAGAAGACGCCGCGGCCCCAGAACAGCATTCCCAGGGCCACGGCGGACCACAGCACGAAGATCAGCGGCGCGACCAGGAAGGTTTCCCACCGGAAGCCGGACAGAAGCGCATGCAGGAAGGCCACGACCTGCACGACGGAAAGCTGCGCGCCCAGCCACCAGCCCAGCACGACCAGCGTGAGGAACAGGTAGGACAGCCGCACCTTCCGCCACAGGCCCGCGCGGCGGACCAGCCATTCCTGCGCGAAAAGGACCAGCCCCAGCACCCCCAGCATCGCGCCGACCACGGCGATCTGCGGCTGCTTCTGGATCCAGAACTGCTGCCACAGCGGCAGTTCGGGCGCGGGCGGGGCGGCGCGGAAGGCCTGCGGCACCGACACCTCGACCGAAACGGGCAGGCTCAGGATGCCGCCCTCGGCCGCCGGTCGGGTGTTGGTCACGGTCACGGTGAAGGGCCGGGTCAGGTCGATGCCGCCCTGTTCGGGATCGGCGTTGATGCGGAACAGGCTGCGCTCGGTGAACTGGGGGGCGCCCTCGGCGGCGATGCGGTTGATCTGGGCATAGGCATCGGCGCTCGGGGTCAGGCTGACCGCGCCTTGCGTGACGGCGATCCGCTCGAAGCTGCCCGCGCGGCGCCAGCCGGTGCCGCGGTGGCCGCTGACCCCGCGCGAAAAGACCGCCAGCAGCGCCTCGCCCGGCGGCGCGGCGACCGCGGCCTCGTTGAAGCGCTGCTGGCCCAGCAGGTTCCGCCCGACCGTGGGCGGGTCGATGATGCCGGCCCAGAGATCAAGGAACGGCCCGTCCGAGGGGGTCAGCGGCTGGCGGGCGCCGGCGAAGGCCTGCGCGGCGTCGGCCATGCTGACGTAGGCATGGCCCAGCGCACCCGTGTCCACGATTCCCTGCCAGTCCAGCGGCGTGTAGCTGACGCGGTCGATGACCCCGCCATCGCCCTGCGCGCCGGCAAGGATGCGGGCGCTGCGCAGCAGCCCGTCGCGGATCACCCCCGTGGTGACGGTGGCGCGCGAGATCACGTCCGGCATCTCCTGCCCCGAATCGGGCGGGGCGCGCATGTCAAAGCCGCGGAAAGCCCCCACATAGGCCGCGATGTCGGCATCCGAGATGCCCAGCGTCAGCACGGGTTCCGCGTGGCGCATCAGTTCGGCGCCCGCGATGCGGCCGTCCGGGGCGACCGCCACCAGCACGTCCAGCGGCCGGCCCGAATAGCCGGTCGAGCCCGCAAGTTCCCATGTCGAGCCGATCAGGCCCAGCGTCCCCTCCCCTGCCTCGACCCGCCAAGCGGGAACCGGCGCCTCCTGCCGGGTCAGCCGGGGCGTCGTGCCGGGGGGCACCTGGAACAGGGCGGCGGCCAGCGCGGGCGTGGGTTCGGCCGGGGCGACCGCCTGGGCCTGCGCGGCCCGCCCGTATCCGGCGTCCTGCGCCGCCATGGGATCGGGCGCCAGGATGCACAGGACGCACAGCAGCAGGGCCACGGCCAGCGCAGTCATCCGGGCAATGAAATGGGGCAAAATCATCGACAGTCCCGTCCGGCCCTTTGCTCAGGCTGGCGGTCGCGGCAAAGCGTCGCGCCGGCCCGCCAGAGACCACTTTCGCGCAGTTTCATCGGACCGACCTTAACCGAAGTCAAAGACTTGCAATGTCCCGTCTCTAACGTCACCCATGCCTCACCAGCAGAACGGAGAGTTTTCATGAAGTTCCCAGCGCATACGGCCAGGACGTCGCTTCTGGCCTCTGCGGCACTGGCCCTGGTCTTCGGTGCGGGAATCGCGGCGGCCCAGACCGCCGACCCCGCCCCCGCCGCACCGGCCGAAGCCACAGCCCCCGCCAATGACGCAGCTGCCGCCCCGGCCGCAACCCCGGCAGATGCCGGAACGGCCCGCGATGCGGCAGGCACCGAAGCCGCCGCCGAACTGAACTCCGTCACCGGCCCCATCGCCGGGCCGGACACCACCGTCGAGGAACTGCCGCGCTCGGAAGGCGCCCAGTTGCCGACCGAGGAACAGAAGGTGCTGGAATCCGAGGTCGTGGACCACACCTCGAAGCCCCAGGACCAGTATGAGCCGGCCCTGACCACGCTGGCGCAGGAACAGCTTCCGGTTCCCGGCGCCCCCGAGGGCATCCCGACGCTGACCCAGGCCCAGTTCGACGAAGCCAACACCATCTACTTCGAACGCTGCGCGGGCTGCCACGGCGTGCTGCGCAACGGCGCGACCGGCAAGGCGCTGACGCCTGACCTGACGCGCGAGCTTGGCTTCGACTACCTGCACAGCTTCATCGAATACGGCTCTCCGGCCGGGATGCCGAACTGGGGCACCTCGGGCGAGCTGTCGGCCGAGCAGGTGACGCTGATGGCGAACTACCTGTTGAACGATCCTGCGGCGCCGCCCGAATGGGGCATGCCCGAGATGCGCAACACCTGGCAGGTCATCGTGCCGCCGGAAGAGCGCCCGACCGAGAAGCAGAACGACTGGGACATCGAGAACCTGTTCTCGGTCACGCTGCGCGACGCGGGCCAGATCGCCCTGATCGACGGCTCGTCCTACGAGATCCGCAAGGTCATCGACACCGGCTACGCCGTCCACATCAGCCGCCTGTCGGCCTCGGGCCGCTACCTGCTGGTGATCGGCCGCGACGCCAAGGTCGACATGATCGACCTGTGGATGGAGGACCCCTCGATCGTCGCCACCATCAAGATCGGGATGGAGGCGCGTTCCGTCGAGACCTCGAAGTTCGAGGGCTGGGAAGACCGCTACGCCATCGCCGGCGGCTACTGGCCGCCCCAGTATGTCATCATGGATGGCGCCACGCTGGAGCCGCTGAAGATCGTCTCGACCCGCGGCAACATCTATGACGAGCAGACCTACCACCCGGAGCCCCGGGTGGCCGCGATCCTGTCGTCGCACTTCCGGCCCGAATTCCTGGTCAACATCAAGGAAACCGGCAAGATCCAGTTGGTGGACTACACCGACCTCAAGAACCTGAAGATCACCGAGATCGAGACCGAGCGTTTCCTGCATGACGGCGGCCTCGACGCCTCCAAGCGCTACTTCATCACGGCGGCGAACGCGCGCGGCAAGCTGGTGGTCATCGACACCCAGGAAGGCAAGCTGGCGGCGATCACCGAAACCGGCGGCGAGACCCCGCATCCAGGCCGCGGCGCGAACTTCACCCACCCGACCTTCGGGGCGGTCTGGGCGACCTCGCACCTGGGCGACGAATCGGTGGCGCTGATCGGGACCGACCCGGAAGGCAACGCTGACAACGCCTGGAAGATCGTGGACAGCTTCCCGGCGCTGGGCGGTGGCTCGCTGTTCGTCAAGACGCATCCGAACTCGAAGTATCTTTATGTGGATGCGACGCTGAACCCGGATGCGGCGATCTCGGGCTCGATCGCGGTCTTCGACATCACCCAGATGCCGGGCGACGGGTCCGACCCCGAGATCATCACCCTCAACATCGCGGAAATGGCCGAGATCACCGAAGGCCAGCCCCGCGTCGTGCAGGGCGAGTTCAACAAGGACGGCACCGAAATCTGGTTCTCGGTCTGGAACGGCAAGGACCAGGAATCGGCGATCGTCGTGATCGACGACAAGACGCTGGAACTGAAGCACGTCATCAAGGACGAGCGTCTGGTCACGCCGACCGGCAAGTTCAACGTCTACAACACGCAAAACGACGTCTACTGATCGTCGGGACGCGACAGGGGCGCGCGGCAAGGCTCGCGCGCCCCGACCAATCCCCAGCACAGAACCGCAAGGGAACAGGCACATGGCAGGCAAGGTTTACCTCATCGGCGCAGGGCCGGGCGATCCCGAACTGCTGACGGTCCGCGCGATGCGCCTGCTGCAATCGGCCGAAGTCGTGGTCCATGACCGCCTCGTCAGTCCCGAGATCATGGCGCTGGTGCCACCTTCGGCCCGCCGCATTTCCGTCGGCAAGTCGGCGGGCTTCCATTCCGTCCCGCAGGACCAGATCAACGCGCTGCTGGTCCGCCTGGCGCGCGAGGGCCATACCGTCCTGCGCCTGAAGGGGGGCGATCCCCTGATCTTCGGCCGCGGCTCCGAGGAGGCCGAGGAACTCGCCGCCGCCGGGGTGTCCTATTCCTATGTCCCCGGCATCACCGCCGCCCAGGGCGCGGCATCGTCCACCGGCGTGCCGCTGACCCATCGCGGGCTTGCCACGGGCGTCCGCTACGTCACCGGCCACCGCGCCCGCGACGAGGTGCTTGACCTCGACTGGTCGAGCCTCGCCGATCCCGAAACCACGCTGGTCGTCTACATGGGCGCGGCGAACATGGCGGAAATCGCCGCCCGGCTGATCGCCGCGGGGATGCCCGTGGACCTGCCGGTGCTGGCCGTGGCCCATGCCACCACCCCGCGCGAGGGGCGGATGCTGTCGAACCTGACCCAGATCGGCGCCGACCTTGCGCGTTCGCCGATGGAGGCGCCGGTGCTGTTCATCATCGGCCGCGTCGCGGG
>NZ_JAUNPC010000079.1:0-3098 GCF_030536915.1 Paracoccus sp. (in: a-proteobacteria) | reverse complement strand
TTGCGCGTTCGCCGATGGAGGCGCCGGTGCTGTTCATCATCGGCCGCGTCGCGGGGCTTTACGAAACCGCAGCCCTGCCCCTGCCGCGCGAATTGCGCGCCGCGCATCTGCGGGTCGTCGGGAATGGCTGAGACCGGGCTGGTCGCCGCAATCCTCGCGGCATCGGTTTCACTGGCAGCGGCCGGGATCGCGCCCGAGCGGCAGGCCGAGCTTGAACATATGGTGATCCAGGACTGCGGCTCTTGCCATGGGCTGACGATGAAGGGAGGCTTGGGCAAGGCCATCACCCCCGCCGACCTGGCGGGCCATGACCCCGAGGGACTCGCCGCGATCATCCTCGACGGCGTTCCCGGAACGGCGATGCCGCCGTGGCGCCCCCTCATCACCGAGGCCGAGGCGCTGTGGATCGCCGACTACCTGAAGACGGAGAAGACCGAATGATCCGCGCCTGTCTTGCCGCGCTTGCCCTGATCGCCCCTGCCGCCGCGCTGGCGCAGACGGCGGCACCCGATGCGGGCGCCCCGGAATCGGCGGCCCTGCCCGGTCCCGCCGAGGGGCCGCGCGGCACCGGCGATCTGGGCGTGGTGATCGAGCGGGCGACGGGGTCGGTCCTTGTCGTGGACCAGTCCGACCGCGCCGCGCTCTGCCGGGTCGAGGGACTGGGGGATCTGTCGCACGCTTCGCTGACCTTTTCCCCCGACGAACGCTTCGCCTATGTCTTCGGCCGCGACGGCGGGCTGTCCAAGGTCGATATCCTCACCTGCAGGCTGGAAAACCGCGTCGTGCAGGGCGGCAACGCGATCGGCGGCGCGATCTCGGACGACGGCAGGCTGGTCGCCGTGTCGAACTACGAGCCCGGCGGGGTCAAGGTCTTCGACGCCGGCACGCTGGAGCAGGTGGCCGACATCCCCATGGGGTCCAAGACCGTGGGGCTGGCGGACGCGCCCGGGTCGCGCTTTGTCGTCGCCACATGGGACACGGGCGAGGTCTGGGTGCTGGACCATTCCGCCGACCCGGCGGACCCTCAGGTCACGAAGATCGAGGGCGTGGGCGCGAACCCCTATGACGCGCTGATGACGGCGGACGGGCGGACCTATATCGTGGGGCTGTTCGGGGAAAAGGGTCTGACCACCATCGACCTGTGGGCCGACCCCCTGCAGCCGCGGCGCATCCTGCCCGACTACGGCAAGAATGAACCCGACCTCCCCGTCTACAAGATGCCGCATCTTCAGGGCTGGACGCTGGCCGGGTCCACCTATGCCCTGCCCGCCGTCGGACTGCATCAGGTCCTGTGGGCCGATGCCGCAAGCGGCGCGGAAACCGGCCGCACCGCCGTCGCGGGCCAGCCGATCTTCGTCACCGCCCGGCCGGACGGTCGCGAGCTGTGGGTGAACTTCGCCATGCCCGACAACGGAACCGTGCAGGTGATCGACAGCATGACGCATGAGGTGAAACAGACGCTGCAACCCGGCAACGGCATCCTGCACATGGAGTTCACGCCGCGGGGGCGCGAGGTCTGGCTGTCCGCCCGCGACGACAACAAGGTGGTGATCCTCGACGCCCGCACCTACGAGAAGCTGGGCGAGGTCGAGGCGCAGGCCCCCTCGGGCATCTTCTTCACCGCCCGCGCGCACAGGACCGGGCTATGACGGACCTCGCGCCCGACTGCCTCGACACCCGCCTGCTGGACGAGTTTCAGCGCGACCTGCCGCTGGTACCCCGCCCCTTCGCCGCGATGGCCGAGGTCTTGGGCACGACCGAGGCGGACGTGCTTGAGCGGCTGGAACGGCTGCAGGACTGCGGCCGGATCAGCCGCGTGGGCGCGACCTGCCGGCCGAACACGGCGGGCGCCTCGACGCTGGCGGCGCTGGCGATCCCCGAAAGCCGGATCGAGGAAGTTGCGGCGGTGGTCAGCGCCGAACCGGGCGTGAACCATTCCTACCTGCGCGAGGACCGCTGGAACCTGTGGTTCGTCGCCACCGCCCCCTCGGAGGTCGAGCTTGCCGCCTCGGTGGAGCGGATCGAGGCGGCCTCCGGCCTGCCGGTCCTGTCGCTGCCGCTGGTGCGGCCCTTCAACATCGACCTCGGCTTCCGCCTGCGCGGGCCGCGCCAGCCGCTGGGGCTGGACCGCGCCCCCGACATGGAGGTGCTGCGCGAGGAGGATCGCCCGCTGATGCAGGCGCTGTCCGAGGGGCTGGACCTCGTGCCCGCCCCCTTCGCTGCTCTGGCCGACCGGCTGGGCCGCGACGAGGCCGAGATCATCGCCCGCATCGGGGCACTGGCCGAGGCCCGCATCCTGACGCGCGTGGGCGTGATCGTGCGGCACCGGGCGCTCGGCTGGGCCGCGAATGCGATGGTGGTCTGGCAACTGCCCGAGGCCAGCATCGAAGCCGCGGGCCGGGCGCTGTCGCAGGTGCCGGGCGTCACGCTGTGCTACCAACGGCGGCTCGTGCCGGGCGTCTGGGACTGGCCGCTGTTCTGCATGATCCACGCCCGGTCCCGCCCCGAGGCGATGGAGGTGCTGGACCGCGCCCGCGCCCTGCCGGAACTGGCCAGGGTGCCGCACAAGATCCTGTTTTCGACCCGCTGCTTCAAGCAGCGCGGCGCATTGATCGAGGCAGCATGACCCGACCCCAACGCACCGTCCTTCCGCCCGAGGCGCTGGACGCGACCGACCGCGCCATCCTGAACGCCCTGCAGGACGGCTTTCCCCTGACCCCCCGCGCTTACGACGACGCGGGCGCGGCGCTGGGGATCACGGGCGAGAACCTGATCGCCCGCCTGTCCCGCCTGCGCGACCTTGGCGCGATCACCCGCTTCGGCCCCTTCTTCGACGCGGCCGCCATGGGTGGCGCCTTCTGCCTTTGCGCCATGGCCGTGCCCGCGGATCGCTTCGACGAGGTTCTGACCAAGGTCAATGCACACCCCGAAGTCGCGCATAACTATGAGCGGACGCATGCGCTGAACATGTGGTTCGTGCTGGCGACCGATGCGCCCGAGGGGATCGAGCGGACGGCGCGGGCGATCGAGGACGAGACGGGGTTGAAGGTGATGCTGTTTCCCAAGCTGGAAGAATATTTCATCGGCTTCCGGGTGCA
>NZ_JAUNPC010000078.1 GCF_030536915.1 Paracoccus sp. (in: a-proteobacteria) | reverse complement strand
CGTTCAGCACCTTTTCCCTTGTCGCCGCCGAGACGTCGCCGCGGTTGCGCAGCACACGGCTGACGGTCATCTCGCTGACCCCCGACGCAAGCGACACGTCACGAAGCGTCAGGGGACGGCGGCGGGGTCGGGATGCGGTCATGGAGGTGTCACCTGCGCGATCTGTCTTCCGTTAGCGCATGACAACCCCCTTCCGCAACCTTGCCTTCACGCGCGGCCTTGTGCGAGAAGGCAAGCGAGACCCCGTGGCTCAACTGGATAGAGCAGCCCCCTCCTAAGGGGCAGGTTGGAGGTTCGAATCCTCTCGGGGTCGCCACCCAGGTGTTGCAGAGTTGTCGTTGTTTTCGGGATGTCTGCGCGGGTTTCGGTTGGGAAACCGGACGCAACAGGCGGGGGACGCGCAGCGCCCCAGCAAACGGAGAGCGCAAGTGCAACATTCTGATCATCTTCAGCCGGCAGGGCTCGCCGGGTCCATCGAGTTCATCAGGCTTGAGGAAACCCTTCGAGAATTTGCAGAAGATGAGAGCTTCATCTTCGTCGTTAACGAAATAAACTAGGGAAAGGGCCGGCGGATCCGCCGGCCCTTCATCTGCAAGAAAAGGAACCCTTACTCCTGCTGCCCCATGAAGCTCAGCAGGAAGGTGAACAGGTTCAGGAAGTCCAGATACAGCGTCAGCGCGCCCAGGATCGCCGACTTGCCGATGAAGTCGGCGTCCGAGTTCACCAGTTCGAGGTAGGTGTTCTTGATGTTCTGGGTGTCATAGGCGGTCAGACCGGCAAAGATCAGCACGCCGATCACCGAGATGGCGAAGTTGACCGCGCCCGAGCCCACGAACAGGTTGACCACCATCGCGATGATCAGGCCGACAAGGCCGATCATCAGGAAGCGGCCCATGGCCGAAAGATCGCGCTTGGTGGTGTAGCCATAAAGCGACAGCGCCGCAAAGCCGCCGGCCGTCGCCACGAATGTCAGCGCGATCGAGCTGTCGGTGTAGCGCAGGAAGATCGAGCTGACCGAGGCACCCATCGCCGCCGCGAAGGCGTAGAACAGGATCGTCGCGCCCTGCGTGGACAGGCGGTTCAGCGCCGCGCCGAAGCCGAAGACCATCAGCAGCGGCAGGAACAGAAGCACCCAGCGCAGCGGCGTGGTGTAGACGACGCGGCCGAACTCGGTCCAGGCGCCCGGCCCGCCGGCCATCTGCGCAAAGCCGTATGCGACGGCGGCCGTCACCAGCATGCCCACGGTCATCAGGCCGTAGACCTTGTTCATGTAGGCCCGCAGGCCCTCGTCAATGACCGCAGCACGGTTGGCCGTCGTGGCCGGGCGGCGGATCGTGTTGTAGTCGACCATAAGCTCTCCCTCTTGGTAGGGCCGGCCTGACGGGCTGGTCCCTCATCTGCGGAATATCGGCTCTTACCTTGAAATTTCAACCGTCATGGGCTGAAAACCGAAGGTTCCGCCGGATGCCTGACGGACTGTTGACCGCGACCCGGATTCACCCGGCAACCGCTTCCCCGGTCATCGTCAGGATGACCTTGCCGATGGCCTTGCGCGCCCTGAGCAGCTCATAGGCTTCTGCGGCGCGCTCAAGCGGCAGCACGGCGCCGGCGGTGGGGTGCAGCCGCCCCTCGTCATACATGCGCAGCGCGGCCTCCAGGCTGGCGCGCATGGCGAGGCGGTCAAGCTGGCGGTATCCGCCCCAGTAGAAACCGAAGATCGCGATGTTCTTGACCAGCGCATGGTTCAGCGGCAGGGCCGGGGGCCGGCCCCCGGCAAAGCCGATCAGCAGGTGCCGCCCGCCCGTCCGCAGCGCGCCGAAGGCGGTAAGCCCCGGCGCATCGCCCACCGCGTCGTAGACGACGTCAACCCCGCCGAAGCCCCGCAACGCTGCCTTGAGGTCCTCTGTCTCACCGCTATCGATTGTCTCGGCCGCGCCGGCCTGACGGGCCGCATCCAGCTTGTCGGCCCCGCGCGCGACCGCGATCACGCGGGCGCCCAAGGCCGCGCCGATCTCGACCGCCGTCAGGCCGACCCCGCCGCCGGCGCCCAGCACGGCAAGCGTTTCCCCTGCCTGCAGCCGGGCGGGTCCGGTCAGGGCAAGATGGCTCGTCCCGTAGGCGACCTGGAAGCCCGCGGCCTCGCGCCAGGACATCCGGTCCGGGATGGGGATGCAGTCGTCGGCCGGGAACACGCCATGATCGGCAAGGGTCCCGTGCCCCGAGACGCTGACCCGCGTTCCTGTGGCAAGCGCGACGCCCGGCCCGGCGGCCTCGACAACGCCCGCGCCTTCGATCCCGGCCACGAAGGGATAGGGCGGGGTGTCCTGGTACTTGCCTTCGGCCATCAGCAGGTCGGCAAAGTTCAGGGCGGCGGCGTGCAGGCGCAGTCTGACCTCGCCCGGACCCGGATCGCGGCTTTCCCCGACCGTCAGGAAAGGGGCCGCCCCTGGCCCGGCTATGTTGATGATTCGGGTCATGCTTCCGCTCTTTCCGCCCTTGCTGCCTGCCCGATCTTTATACGGGCGACAAATAGGGGTAAACCGGACGATCCGACCTGTCTTTTTGGTCAAATCAGGCAAGTTGCCCGCGGATAATGCTCGCTGATTGCGTTGGGGCGCGGTAGTGCGCGGATAGATTGTATGAGGTTTAACGATGAAGCATGTTGTCGATGCCCATGTCGGACAGAGAATCCGTCACCGCCGCTGGACCATCGGGATGACCCAGCAGCAGCTTGCGGATGCCGTCGGGATCAAGTTCCAGCAGATCCAGAAGTACGAAACCGGCATGAACCGCGTCTCGGCTTCGCGGCTGTGGGACATCGCCGCCGCGATGGATGTCCCCGTCGCCTTCTTTTTCGAGGGTCTTGGCGCAACCGCCGAATCCGCCGGTGCCGATCTTCTGGCCGACAAGGAGGCGCTTCAGCTTGTGCGGGCCTATTACGCCATGCCCGAGGCGCAGCGCCGCCAGATCTTCGAACTGGCGCGGGTCCTGTCCGAGCCCGTCTGAACCCGGACCGGGCGCGCTGGCCATGCCCGGCGCGCCCGGATAGGCTTGGGACCTGATCGCCGCCTGCGCGCGGCCTGGACCCGGGCTTGCCGATGACCTCACCCCCCCTGCGGGCGCCTGACGCGGCCGCGATCCTGGAGACCGCGGCGGCGCTGGCCGATGTCGCCCGCGTCGAGACGCTGCGGCATTTCCGCAGCCCCTTGCTTGCGCCCGACAACAAGGACGCGGCAGGCTTCGATCCCGTCACGGAAGCCGACCGCGCCTGCGAACGCGCCATGCGGGCGATCCTGGCCGATCGGCGGCCGGACGACGCCATCCTGGGCGAGGAATATGGCCCCTCGCCGGGTACCAGCGGCTTGACCTGGGTTCTGGACCCGATCGACGGCACCCGCGCCTATCTGTGCGGCGCCCCGACCTGGGGGGTGCTGATCGGCGTCACCGACCCGCAGGGACCGGTTTACGGCCTGATCGACCAGCCCTGGACCGGCGAGCGGTTCGAAGGCGGTCTGGGCCTCGCCCGCCTGACTGCGCCGCAGGGCGACCGCCCGCTCGGCGTCAGGCAGGGCGTGGGGCTGGAACAGGCAACGCTGATGACGACATACCCGGAAGTGGGGACCGCGGCCGACAGCGCCGCCTTCCGCCGCGTGGCCTCGCGCGTGCGGCTGACCCGATACGGCTTCGACTGCTATGCCTATGCGCTGCTGGCCATGGGTCAGGTCGACCTGGTGATCGAGGCCGGGCTGCAGCCTTATGACATCGTGGCGCCCATCGCCGTGATCGAGGCCGCGGGCGGCATCGTCACCGACTGGCAGGGCGGCCCGGCGCATGGGGGCGGGCGGGTCATCGCGGCGGCGACCCCGGAACTTCATGCGGCCGCGCTGGGCCTGCTTGCGGGCTGACGCGGCGCGCGTGGTTGCCGCGGCGGGGTGGCGCGCCTATGGTCGCGGCGCCTCAGCCTGACAGGTGCCGCATGACCGAGAACCGCCCCGAGTCCGACGGGATCGAGGACGACTTCGTCCCCAGCCGGGGCCTTGTCGCCGAGATCGCCGAGGCCATCGACGCGGGCGATGGCCCCCGCCTGCACGCGCTGCTGGACCCGCTGCACGGCGCCGACATCGCCGACGTGATCGAGCAGCTGACGCCCCAGCGCCGCAGCCGCTTCGTCCGCCTTTATTCCGGCGAGTTCGACGCCGAGATCCTTTCCGAGATCGACGAATCCATCCGCGAGGAGGTGCTGGAGCAGATCCCTGCCGATGTCCTCGCCGATGCCGTGCGCGAGATGGACAGCGACGACGTCGTGGATCTGGTCGAGGACCTGGAAGGCCCCGAACGCGAGACGATCCTGTCGGCGCTGGACGAAACCGACCGGGTCGCGGTCGAGCAGTCGCTGAACTATCCCGAATATTCCGCCGGCCGCCTCATGCAGTCCGAGGTCGTGACCGCGCCCGAGCACTGGACCGTGGGCGAGACCATCGACTTCCTGCGGTCCGAGGAATGGCTGCCCGACCAGTTCTACCACGTCATCCTCGTGGACCCGCGCCGCCATCCCATCGGCTATGTGACGCTGGGGCGGCTTCTGTCCTCGCAGCGCGCTACGCGGCTGGCCGACATCGCCGAGGAGAGTTTCCGCAGCATCGACGTGCTGCAGGACGAGGGCGACGTCGCCTATGCCTTCAACCAGTATCACCTGATCTCGGCCCCGGTGGTGGATGCCGACGGGCGGCTGGTCGGCGTCATCACCATCGATGACGCCATGGCCGTGCTGGACGAGGAACACGAGGAGGACATCCTGCGCTTCGCCGGCGTGGGCGAGGAATCCGCCCTGTCCGACACGGTGGCCGAGACGCTGCGCCAGCGGGTGCCGTGGCTCGCCATCAACGTCTGCACGGCGCTGGTGTCGGCCACCGTGATCGCGGTCTTCGAGGATTCGATCAGCCAGCTTGTGGCGCTTGCGGTGCTGATGCCGATCGTCGCCTCGATGGGCGGCAATGCGGGCACGCAGACGCTGGCCGTCGCCGTGCGCGGCCTTGCCACCAAGGGCCTGACGCCCGCCAACGTCTGGCAGGTCGTCCGGCGCGAGCTGCTGGTGGGGATGCTGAACGGCCTGCTCTTTGCGGTCGTGCTTGCCGTCATCGCCTATCTCTGGTTCGGCGGGATGGAACTGGCGCTGGTGATCGCTGCCGCCATGCTGGTGAACCTTACCGTGGCCGCGCTGGCCGGGATCGTGATCCCGCTGGGGCTGGAAAAGATGGGCGCCGACCCGGCGCTTGCCTCGGGGACATTCGTCACCACCGTCACCGACGTGATCGGGTTCTTCGCCTTCCTCGGCCTTGCAACCTGGGTGCTGCTGTGACCGGCGCGGCTGTGGACAAGTCTGCGCTGCGGGCGCAGGCACTGGGCGCGCGGGTGCAGGGCGGCGATCAGGCGGCGCTGGACCGCAGGCTGGCCGAGGCGCTGGCGCCCCATGGGGCCCGTGTCCTCGCCGGCTACTGGCCGATGAAGGGAGAGCCGGACCCGCGACCCGCCATGGCCGCCCATGACGGCCCTATCTGCCTGCCGGTGGTGCCGGGCCGCGCGGTGCCGCTGATCTTCCGCCGCTGGGCTGGAGAGCCGCTGGACCGCGGCCCCCTTGGCACCAGCCAGCCGCCCGCGTCGCTGCCCGAGATCACCCCCGAGGTGCTGATCGTGCCGCTCGTCGCCTTCGACGCCCGGTTGAACCGGCTGGGTTATGGCGGCGGCTATTACGACCGCACGCTTGAGGCGCTGCGGAGAATCAGGCCCGTCCTTGCCATCGGCCTGGCATGGGAAGCGCAGCGTCTGGAGGCGATCCCGGCCGAGTCCTTCGACCAGCCGCTCGACATGATCGTCACGGACGTCGGAACGTGGCGGCGGGATCTGTGACTATCCGGTGACACCCGCGGCAAGGCCGGACAAGGAAGCGACTCGGACCGACTCTGGGGACAGCCTGTGGACAACTCGGGGGTGTGGTGCCGCAAGCCTGCACCATGCTTGGAAAAAGACGAGATCGGCAGATTTCCTGACCGGTCCCGCACCCGGCCCGGCTTTGCTGACGCGGATCACAAGCCCGGTTTTTGTCAACGCCCAACGCAACTTGCGGGCGCAAATAAACTGCTTGAAACCATGCAGGACACGCTGCAGTTAGTGTGGGTGCAAGTCGCGCGCTACAAGATGTGGTGACGGGACGAGGGACAAAGCAAGACATGTTGCCGAGTGGCCGGCGGCTCGCCGGGCCTGCGGATGTGATCCGCAGGGTCGGTGAGGCATGTCCGACAGCAGGCGCAAGCCGCAGTGGGAACGAAGGACAGAGAGGGCGGGACCATGAAGATCGAACGGCGTTTCACGACGGAAGAGGGCGGGGCTTACGGTGAGGTCTCCTTCGCCACGACCACCTCGGAAATCCGCAACCCCGACGGCACCATCGTCTTCCGCAACGACTCGGTCGAGGTTCCCGAGGGCTGGAGCCAGGTCGCATCCGACGTCATCGCGCAGAAATACTTCCGCAAGGCCGGCGTCCCGGCGGCGCTGAAGCCTGTGCGCGAAAAGGGCGTGCCCGAGTTCCTGTGGCGCTCCATCCCCGACGAATCCGCCTTGACGAAGCTGCCCGAGGGCCAGCGTTACGTGGGCGAGACCTCGGCGCGGCAGGTCTTCGACCGTCTCGCCGGCGCCTGGGCCTACTGGGGCTGGAAGGGCGGCTATTTCACCACCGAAGCCGACGCCCGCGCCTATTACGACGAGATGCGCTTCATGCTCGCCCGCCAGATGGGTGCGCCGAACTCGCCCCAGTGGTTCAACACCGGGCTGCACTGGGCCTATGGCATCGACGGGCCGTCGCAGGGCCACTTCTACGTCGATTTCCAGACCGGCGAACTGGTCAAGTCGAACTCGGCCTATGAGCATCCCCAGCCCCACGCCTGCTTCATCCAGTCCGTCGCCGACGACCTGGTGAACGAGGGCGGCATCATGGACCTGTGGGTCCGCGAGGCGCGGCTGTTCAAATACGGCTCGGGCACCGGCACCAACTTTTCGTCCCTGCGCGGCGAGGGCGAGAAGCTGTCGGGCGGCGGCAAGTCCTCGGGGCTGATGGGGTTCCTCAAGATCGGCGACCGGGCGGCGGGCGCGATCAAGTCGGGCGGCACCACGCGCCGCGCGGCCAAGATGGTGATCTGCGACATGGATCACCCCGACATCGAAGCCTTCATCAACTGGAAGGTCATCGAGGAACAGAAGGTTGCCAGCCTCGTGGCCGGTTCCAAGCAGCACGAGGCGAAGCTGAACGAGATCTTCGCCGCGATCCGTCAGTGGGACGGCAGCGCGGAAGACGCGACCGACCCGGCGAAGAACGAGGCGCTGAAATCCGCGATCCGGTCCGCCAAGAAGGCGATGATCCCGGAAACCTACATCAACCGGGTTCTGCAATATGCCCGGCAAGGCTTTGATTCGATCGAGTTCCCGACCTACGACACGGATTGGGACAGCGAGGCTTACGCGAGCGTCTCGGGCCAGAACTCGAACAACTCGGTCCGCGTGACTGACGCCTTCCTCAAGGCCGTGAAGGACGACGCCGACTGGGCGCTGATCCGCCGCACCGACGGCAAGACCTCCAAGACCGTCAAGGCGCGCGAGCTGTGGGACCAGATCGGCCATGCCGCCTGGGCCTGCGCCGACCCCGGCATCCAGTTCCACGACACGGTGAACGCCTGGCACACCTGCCCAGGCGATGGGCCGATCCGGGGCTCGAACCCCTGCTCGGAATACATGTTCCTGGACGACACCGCCTGCAACCTCGCCTCCATGAACCTGCTGACCTTCCTGTCGGACGGCCGGTTCGACGCCGAGGGCTATGTCCACGCCACCCGTTTGTGGACCGTCACGCTGGAGATCAGCGTGCTGATGGCGCAATTCCCGTCGAAGGAAATCGCGCAACGATCCTATGACTTCCGCACCCTCGGACTCGGCTATGCCAACATCGGCGGGCTGCTGATGAACCTGGGCCTCGGCTATGACAGCGACGAGGGCCGGGCGCTATGTGGCGCGCTGACCGCGCTGATGACGGGCGTGGCTTACGCGACCTCGGCCGAGATGGCGGGCGAGCTTGGCCCGTTCCCCGGCTATGCCCGCAACGCCGATGCCATGCTGCGGGTGATCCGCAACCACCGCGCGGCGGCCCATGGCACCGGCGAGTATGAGGGCGTGAACGTCAACCCGGTGGCGCTGGACGTGGAGAACTGCCCCGATCCGCAACTGGCGACCATGGCGCAGCGCGCCTGGGACAAGGCGCTGGCGCTTGGCGAGGAAAACGGCTTCCGCAACGCCCAGACCACGGTGATCGCGCCCACCGGCACCATCGGGCTGGTGATGGACTGCGACACCACGGGGATCGAGCCGGACTTCGCGCTGGTCAAGTTCAAGAAACTGGCGGGCGGCGGCTATTTCAAGATCATCAACCAGTCGGTGCCCGCCGCACTGGAAACGCTGGGCTACCCTTCGGCCCAGATCGAGGAAATCGTCGCCTATGCCGTGGGCCATGCGTCCTTGGGCAACTGCCCCGGCATCAACCACGCCGCGCTGGTCGGCCATGGCTTCGGCCCGCGCGAGTTGGAAAAGGTGGACGCGGCGCTGGCCTCGGCCTTCGACATCCGCTTTGTCTTCAACCAGTGGACGCTGGGGGAAGAGTTCTGCAAGGGCGCCCTCGGCATCCCCGCCGAGAAGCTCAACGATCCCAGCTTCGACCTGCTGCGGCACCTCGGCTTCACCCGCGCGCAGATCGACGCGGCCAACGACCATGTCTGCGGGACGATGACGCTGGAAGGCGCGCCGTTCCTGAAGCCGGAACACTACAGCGTCTTCGACTGCGCCAATGCCTGCGGCAAGAAGGGCACCCGCTACCTGTCGGTGGACAGCCACATCCGCATGATGGCGGCGGCGCAAAGCTTCATCTCGGGCGCGATTTCCAAGACGATCAACATGCCGAACACGGCCACGATCGAGGATGCGCTGGCGGCTTACGAACTGTCCTGGAGCCTCGGCATCAAGGCCAACGCGCTTTACCGCGACGGGTCCAAGCTGTCGCAGCCCCTGGCCTCGGCGCTGGTCGAGGATGACGACGAGGCGGCGGAGGTGCTGGAAACCGGCACGCCGCAGGAACGCGTGGCGGTCATCGCCGAAAAGATCGTCGAGAAGATCATCATCAAGGAGGCCGTCCGCTCCAACCGCGAAAAGCTGCCGTCCCGCCGCAAGGGCTATACCCAGAAGGCGCTGATCGGCGGCCACAAGGTCTACCTGCGCACCGGCGAATATGACAACGGCCGCTTGGGCGAGATATTCATCGACATGCACAAGGAAGGCGCGGGCTTCCGGGCGATGATGAACAACTTCGCCATCGCCGTGTCGGTGGGTCTGCAATACGGCGTCCCGCTGGAGGAGTTCGTGGACGCCTTCACCTTCACCCGCTTCGAACCCGCGGGGATGGTGCAGGGCAACGACTCGATCAAGAACGCGACCTCGATCCTGGACTATATCTTCCGGGAACTGGCGGTGTCCTATCTGGACCGCACCGACCTTGCGCACGTCAAGCCGAACGGCGCCAGCTTCGACACGCTGGGCGGCGGCGCGAACGAGGGCCGGCCCGAGCCTGCCGAGGAAAGCGCCGCCTCGAAGTCGGTGGAACTGCTGCGCCAGATCAGCTCGACCGGCTATCTGCGCAAGCGGCTGCCGCGCGACCTGATGGTGCTGCAGGGCGGCACCTCGGCGGTGGCGGTGTCGTCAAGCCTGGCCGAGACGCAGGCAAGCTTCGAGGTCGGCGTGGCCACGGTCACGCTGGACCCGCGCGCCAAGGCGAAGATGCAGGGCTACGAGGGCGATCCCTGCGGCGAATGCGGCAACTACACGCTGGTCCGCAACGGCACCTGCATGAAGTGCAACACCTGCGGCGGCACCTCGGGCTGCAGCTGAGGGATCGGGCCGGGGCGCAGGGAGGGACGTCCTGCGCCCCGGCCATTCCGCAGGCGCCTTGCAGGAAGAAGCTGACCGGGCGCCGGTTCATCCGCTTGCAAAAGCGCCGGAATGGATGCCCGCTTAAGACTGAAAGACGAGGGACATGACAGGCCGCCGCCCGGTATCACCGGGCGGCGGTGCCTTTTGCAGACGGCTTTCCGAAGCCGGGCCGCCGGGCGCAACAGGGGGATGCGGATGAAGACGGATATCGAGATCGCACGCGCCGCGACGAAGCTGCCGATCGCGCAGGTGGCCGAGAAGCTGGGGATCGGGGCAGGGGAGATCCTGCCCTATGGCCATGACAAGGCGAAGATTCCGCGCGACTTCATCAATGGGCTGGAAGGTCGCCCGCAGGGCCGGCTGATCCTCGTCACCGCCATCAACCCGACGCCGGCGGGCGAGGGCAAGACCACCACCACCATCGGCCTTGGGGATGCGCTGAACCGCATCGGTCACCGCGCCACCGTCTGCATCCGCGAGGCCTCGCTGGGTCCGAACTTCGGCATCAAGGGCGGCGCGGCGGGCGGGGGCCACGCTCAGGTCGTGCCGATGGAGGACATGAACCTTCATTTCACCGGCGATTTCCATGCGATCACCAGCGCCCACAACCTGCTGGCGGCGATGCTGGACAACCACATCCACTGGGGCAACGCGCTGGAGATCGACCCGCGCCGGATCACCTGGCGGCGGGTCATGGACATGAACGACCGGGTGCTGCGGGACGCCGTGGTGGGGCTTGGCGGTCCCGCCAACGGGGTGCCGCGCGAGACGGGCTTCGACATCACCGTCGCGTCAGAGGTGATGGCGATCCTGTGCCTCGCCGACGACCTTCAGGACCTGCAGGCGCGGCTGGCCCGGATCATCGTCGCCCAGACCCGCGACGGTCGCCCGGTGACAGCGCGCGACCTGCAGGCGGACGGGGCGATGACCGTGCTGCTGCGGGACGCGCTGCAGCCGAACCTTGTGCAGACGCTGGAGAACAACCCGGCGCTGGTCCATGGCGGTCCCTTCGCCAATATCGCCCATGGCTGCAATTCGGTGATCGCGACGCGCACCGCGCTGCGGCTGTCGGATTTCGTCGTGACCGAGGCCGGGTTCGGCGCCGACCTGGGGGCGCAGAAGTTTCTCGACATCAAGTGCCGCAAGGCCGGTCTTGCGCCCGCGGCGGCGGTGCTGGTGGCGACCGTGCGGGCGCTGAAGATGAATGGCGGCGTTGCCCGCGCCGATCTTGCGACCGAGGACGTGGCAGCCGTCTGCGCCGGTTCCGCCAACCTCATCCGCCATATCCGCAACCTGCGCGCCTATGGCCTGCCGCTGGTCGTCGCCATCAACCATTTCGCGACCGACACTCCCGCCGAGATCGCCGCTGTGCAGGATGCGGCGGCCGGCGAGGGCGTGCGCGCCATCCTCTGCCATCACTGGGCCGATGGCGGGGCAGGGGCCGAGGAACTCGCCCATGAGGTGGCGGCGCTTTCGGCGGAACCCTCGGGCTTCCGGCTGCTTTATCCCGACGAGATGCACCTGTGGGACAAGATCGAGACGATCTGCACCCGCATCTACGGCGCCGCGCGGGCCGAGGTGCCGCCCTCCATCCGCGCCCGCCTGATCGCTTGGCAGGAGGATTACGGCCACTTGCCCATCTGCATGGCCAAGACGCCCTACAGCTTTTCGGCCGATCCATCGGCGCTGGGCGCCCCCGGCGGCTTCACCATCCCGGTGCGCGAGGTCAGGCTGGCGGCGGGTGCGGGCTTCATCGTCGCCATCTGCGGCGACATCATGACCATGCCCGGCCTGCCGCGGGAACCTGCGGCGAACCGCATCGGGCTGGACGCCGAGGGGCGGATCGAAGGGCTGTTCTGAATGTCCCGGCTGACCACCTTCGACCGCATCATATCGGACCGCGGCTCGGTCTATGCGGTCTCGGGTGTGCCGGTCGCCAGCCGGGCCGACATCGACGCGGCGCTGGCCGAGCTGAAATCCATCCGCCGCTTCGCCAAGGCCACCCACAACAGCTGGGCCGCGCGGCTGGGCGGCGAGGGGCTGAAGGCCGATGATGGCGAAGGGGGCGCCGGGGCGATCATCCTGCGGATGCTGGAAAGCGAGGGGCTGGACGATCACCTTATCATCGTCACCCGCTGGTATGGCGGCAAGCATCTTGGCGGCGACCGCTTCCGCCACGTGATCGGCGCGGTGCGCCACTACCTCGCGCATCAGCCGGTCTGAGGCGGGCTTTCGCACCCTGCCATGTCACGGCCGGAAGCCGGGCATGGGCCCGTTCGCCTCTCGCCGACCTGCGCCGAAAACCGGCCTTGCGCGCTGCCACCGCATTGCAGTTACTGTTGACCGGCGCCCGCGCTCTGCGGCATAAGGCGAATTAACTGAACGAACGTTCAATAACCGGGGGGAGGGGTGAAATGTTCACGCGGGGGATGGAGTTCGACCTTGGCG
>NZ_JAUNPC010000167.1 GCF_030536915.1 Paracoccus sp. (in: a-proteobacteria) | reverse complement strand
GACCGGGGCGGTGACGCCGCCGAGGATGGCCACGCTGGTGGCGCTGGCGGGGATCGCGGCGCTGTCCATGAACGTGTTTCTGCCGTCGCTGCCCGGCATGGCGCGGCATTTCGGCGTCGAATACGGGGTGATGCAGCTTTCGGTCTCGGCCTATCTCGGGGCCTCGGCGGTGGTGCAGCTTCTGGTCGGGCCGATCAGCGACCGCTGGGGGCGCCGCCCGGTGATGCTGGGGGCGCTGGCGATCTTTCTGGCCGCGACGGCCGGGACGCTGCTGGCCCCGAACGCGGGCTGGTTCCTGGCCATGCGGATGGTCCAGGCGGTGGTGACGACGGGCCTCGTGCTGTCGCGGGCGGTGGTGCGCGACATGGTGGCGGGGGCGGCGGCGGCCAGCCGGATCGGCTATGTCACCATGGGCATGGCGGTGGTGCCGATGCTGGCCCCGGTCGCGGGCGGGGCGCTGGAACAGCTTTGGGGCTGGAAGGCCAGCTTCACCGCGATGTTCGCCCTCGGGCTGGCCGTGCTGCTGCTGGCCTGGGCCGACATGGGGGAAACCGCGCGCGGGGGCCTGCCCTTGCGCGCCCAGTTGCGGGCCTATCCGGTGCTGGCGCGGTCGGGTCGGTTCTGGGGCTATGCGATGGCGGCGACACTGGCCTCGGGGGCGTTCTTCGCCTATCTGGGCGGCGCGCCTTTCGTGGGCGAGGAGGTGTTCCACCTGACCCCGGCCGAGGTCGGCTACTGGTTCGCCGCGCCCTCGATCGGCTACCTTTTGGGCAACTATGCCTCGGGGCGCTGGTCGATGCAGTGGGGCATGGACCGGATGATCCTCTGGGGCGCGGTGGTGACGGTGGCGGCGGTAGGGGGCGCGCTGGCCGCGAACCTTGCGCAGTTGCACCATCCGCTGGCCTTCTTCGGGGCGGTGGCGGTCATGGGGCTGGGGAACGGCATGGTCATGCCCAATGCCAATGCCGGGATGATGAGCGTGCGGCCCGATCTTGCCGGCACCGCCAGCGGCCTTGGCGGCGCGCTGGCCGTCGCGGGGGGCGCGGCGCTGGCGGCGCTGGCGGGTTATTTCCTTGTGCCGGGCGCCGGGGCCGCGCCGCTGCTGGTCATCATGCTGCTGTCGGCGCTGGGGTCGCTTGCCGCCGTGCTGGCGGTGTGGGCCGCGCGGTAAGGCCCCGCGCGCGGGCGGGTTCAGCCAAGGACCGCCACGCCCTCGGCCCCGGCCGCCCGCATCAGCGCGCGGTCCAGCGTCGCCAGCGCCGCGCCGTGGCGCAGGGCGGTTTCCAGATACAGGGCGTCATAGGCCGTCAGCCCGTGGCGGCGGGCAAGGTCGATCACCACCGCCCCCTCGGGCGAGGTGTCCAGCGTGATCGCCAGCGCGTCGAATGTGCCCAGCAACTGTTCCACGGTGCCCGCGGGCAGCCGGCCCCGGCGTTCGCTGACCAGCAGGATGTTGCGCAGTTCCACCCACAGAAGCCAGGGCGCCAGCACCGCGTCATGGCTGACCAGCGCCGGGCCGAGGTCCAGCCCGCTTTCATCCGGCATCGCCCAGCCGATCAGCGCCGAGGCATCGACGACCAGGCTCACCGCCGGCCTTCGTCGCGGGCCGACAGGATCGCCGCGGGGTCCAGCGCGATGCCGCGGGCGGCAAGCTTTGCCCGCAGGGCGTCCATCCGGGCGACGGCGGCGGCGCGGTCGCTGCCCTGCCCCGCCGGCACCAGCCGCGCCACCGGGGCGCCACGGCGGGTAATGAGAACCGACTCGCCCGCTTCGGCGGCGGCGAGCAGTTCCGACAGGTGGGTCTTGGCCTCGAAGGCGCCAATCTCGCGCATGGGGATTCCCTTTGACTGGTTGGCAGTCTAGTCTGTTACGGGAACCTGTCAATGCCAGAGGTGAAGGTGCTTGCCGCTTTCCCCTTTGTTCTTCGGCGTCTTCCCCGCGGGAAAGGTCAGGAAGCTGTGCCGTTGGGACTACCTTCCCCGCGGGGAAGATCACCAATCTTCGGACGCTGTGCCGATAACCTTCCCCGTGGGGAAGATCGGCGTGGGGTGCCGCTGGACTGCCACCTTCCCCGTGGGGAAGATCAGCCCCCACCTTCCCCGCGCCTGCCATCTTCCCTGCGCCAGAGGTCAGGCTGACGAATGACCGCCTCGGCCACCTTCCCCGCGGGGAAAATCCCTGCCCCCAAGGCTGGACTGCCACCTTCCCCGCGGGGAAGATCAGTCCAGCCGCGCCAGCATCTCGGCCACGGCGGCTTCCAGCTTGCGGCGGTCGATGGTGGAAAAGTCGCGTGGCAGCCGGATCTCCAGCCGCCCGTTGGTGGCGGTGCAGCGGGCGCTGCCCTGCGGGCGGGCGATCTGGAAGCTGGTGCGCGCCCTGCCCGCCGGCACCGGTACCTGCGGGGCGCGCGGCTTCGCACCCGCATCCTCTGCCCCCTCCCCCTGCCCGGCATGGCGGCGCAGCACCTCAAGCTCGTCCCTGACCGAGCGCGTGTCCCAATCCGCAAGATCGGCGCGGATCATGCCCACCAGCCCGGGCACCTCCTCAAGCCGCTGCGCGAGCGCAAGGCCCAGGGCGCGCGGGATCTCGTGGGGGTAAAGCAGCAGGCCCTCCAGCCGCTCGACCACCGGGATGAAGGCGCGGATGTAGCTGCGCTTCTGGTAGCCCGCCGACTTGAACAGCACCGCCACCGCCTTTTCGGGATCGGTCTCGCCGGTTTCCGGGTCCATGGCGTAATGCAGCGCCATCTGCGCCATCTCGGCAAAGGACAGGTCCTTGCGGACGAGATTCTCGTCCACCATCCGGCGGTACAGCGAGTCCAGCCCGTCGCCCCGCGCCGCGATGCCGGCCGGGATGCGGCCCCAGCGCCCGGCGTCGCCGGTTTCCGCCAGAAGCTGGCGATAGGCGGCAAGTCGGCGCCAGCCCTGGATCAGCTCGTAGCGCCC
>NZ_JAUNPC010000077.1 GCF_030536915.1 Paracoccus sp. (in: a-proteobacteria) | reverse complement strand
GCTGCGGCCATCAGGGCCGGAAGCGATTTCAGCATGGCAGGGGCATCCTTCACGAGATGGATCGCCTTGCGGCTTGGCCAGCCGGGGCGTCGGCGTTGACAGTGGGGCGGGCGGGGCCTACATCCGGCGCAACCGAAAATGCGCGCCCGCCGCCGATTTTCCGGCCTTCTGATAGGGCAAGGCCGTCGGTCGGGGCAAGTGGGGTCACGCCCGCCGCGCCAAACCTGACAGGACACCATGCTCGGCATCGGAAATCTGGCCAAGTCGATCTTCGGCTCTCCCAATGACCGCAAGGTCAAGTCGATCCGGCCGCTCGTCCAGCAGATCAATGCGCTGGAACCGCAGTTCCAGGCGATGTCGGACGCCGACCTGATCGGCAAGACACGCGAGCTGCAGGGCCGCGCGCAATCGGGCGAGGACCTTGACCGGCTGCTGCCCGAAGCCTTCGCCAACTGCCGCGAGGCCGCCCGCCGCGCGCTGGGCCTGCGCGCCTTCGACACCCAGCTGATGGGCGGCATCTTCCTGCACCAGGGCAATATCGCCGAAATGAAGACGGGCGAGGGCAAGACCCTTGTCGCCACCTTCCCCGCCTATCTGAACGCGCTGGCGGGCAGGGGCGTCCATATCGTCACCGTCAACGACTACCTCGCCAAGCGCGACGCCGAGTGGATGGGCAAGGTCTTCACCGCGCTGGGGATGAAGACGGGGGTGGTCTATCCCTTCCAGCAGGACGCGGAAAAGCGCGAGGCCTATCGCGCCGACGTGACCTATGCCACGAACAACGAACTGGGCTTCGACTACCTGCGCGACAACATGAAGGGCTCGATCGAGGAAATGACCCAGCGCGGCCATTTCTTCGCCATCGTGGACGAGGTGGACTCGATCCTCATCGACGAGGCGCGGACGCCGCTGATCATCTCGGGTCCCAGCCAGGACCGCAGCGAGCTTTACCGGACGCTGGACCAGTTCGTCCCGGAACTGACCGAGGACCATTACACCATCGACGAGAAGACCCGGAACGCCACCTTCACCGAGGACGGCAACGAGTTCCTGGAAAAGCGGCTGCAAGAGGCGGGCGTCCTGCCGCCGAACCAGACGCTGTATGATCCCGAATCGACTACCGTGGTCCATCACGCCAACCAGGCGCTGCGGGCGCACAAGCTGTTCCGCCGCGACCAGAACTATGTCGTCAACAACGGCGAAATCGTGCTGATCGACGAGTTCACCGGCCGCATGATGGCCGGCCGCCGCCTGTCCGACGGTCTGCACCAGGCCATCGAGGCGAAGGAGGGCGTGGACATCCAGCCCGAGAACGTGACCCTCGCCAGTGTGACCTTCCAGAACTATTTCCGCCTTTACGAGAAGCTGTCGGGCATGACCGGCACCGCCGCGACCGAGGCCGACGAGTTCGCGGAAATCTACAAGCTCGGCGTGGTCGAGGTGCCGACCAACCGCCCGATCCAGCGCGTCGATGAACACGACCGCGTTTATCGCACCGCGACCGAAAAATACGCCGCCGTGATCGAGGCCATCAAGGAAGCCCATGCCAAGGGCCAGCCGCTGCTGGTCGGCACGACCTCGATCGAGAAATCGGAAATGCTGTCCGAGATGCTGAAGGCCGAGGGTATCCTCCACAACGTCCTGAACGCCCGCCAGCACGAACAGGAAGCCTATATCGTGGCCGAGGCCGGCAAGCCCGGCGCCGTCACCATCGCCACCAACATGGCCGGGCGCGGCACCGACATCCAGCTTGGCGGCAACGTGGAAATGAAGGTGCTGCAGGCGCTGTCCGCCAACCCCGAGGCGAACCCCGACGAATTGCGCGCGAAGATCGAGGCCGAGCACGCCGCCGACAAGCAGGCGGTGCTGAACGCGGGCGGGCTGTTCGTGCTGGCGACGGAACGTCACGAAAGCCGCCGCATCGACAACCAGCTTCGCGGCCGTTCCGGCCGTCAGGGCGACCCCGGCCGCTCGCTGTTCTTCCTGTCGCTTGAGGACGACCTGATGCGGATCTTCGGGTCCGAGCGTCTGGACAAGGTGCTGTCCACGCTGGGGATGAAGGAAGGCGAGGCCATCGTCCACCCTTGGGTGAACAAGTCGCTGGAACGGGCGCAGGCCAAGGTCGAGGGGCGCAACTTCGACATCCGCAAGCAGTTGCTCAAGTTCGACGACGTGATGAACGACCAGCGCAAGGCGATCTTTTCGCAGCGCCGCGAGATCATGGAATCCGAGGATGTCAGCGACATCGCCGCCGACATGCGCCACCAGGTCATCGACGACCTGATCGACGAGTTCCTGCCCGAACGCGCCTATCCCGAGCAGTGGGACACCGCCGGGCTGAAAACCGCCGTGGTGGAACGGCTGAACATGGACCTGCCCGTTGCCGACTGGGCGGCCGAGGACGGCGTGGACCGCGGAACCATCGCCGAGCGTATCCGCGAGGCGACCGACGGCTACATGGCCCAGAAGGCCGAGCAGTTCGGCCCCGACCAGATGGCCCAAATCGAAAAGCAGGTGCTGCTGCAGCAGATCGACGGCAAGTGGCGCGAGCATCTGGTGACGCTGGAACACCTGCGCTCCGTCGTGGGCTTCCGCGGCTATGCCCAGCGCGATCCCTTGTCGGAATACAAGACCGAGGGGTTCCAGTTGTTCGAGAACCTGCTGGACGGGTTGCGTGGCGACGTGACCCAGAACCTCGCCCGCATCCGCCCGCTGACCGATGCCGAACGCGAACAGATGCTGCGCCAGTACCAGGCGCAGGCGGCCGCCCAAGCCGCCGCGATGCGTCCCCAGCACGAGCAGGCCGAGGGGGGCGAAGCGTCCGCACAGGCGCCCGGCTTCGTCGAGAACGATCCGACGACCTGGGGCAACCCCTCGCGCAACGACCCTTGCCCCTGCGGCTCGGGCGAGCGGTTCAAAAACTGCCACGGGCGGCTGGTCTGACGGGGCCGGGGAGGGCGGGAGAACCCGCCGCTCCTCCATCGGTTTCCGCTGAGGGGCTCATGATCCTTCTGCTTGGGCGGGTGTTTCGGCGATCGTGCCGAAAGGATGGTCGGACAAGAACAGTGCGGGTCAGAGAGATGACCTGCGCCAGCAGCTTCGGATGACGAGAAGAAGTCCCCTCATGGTCCTGTGCCCGTGCGAGCGGGTCAGCCTTTGCCACGGGTAGAATGACGCAAGGAGTCAGTGGGGGGCAATTTGCCCTTATCGCTCGATCCGCAACGAGGCGAACCATGTCCTTGCGGCTCGGAAACGGCCAAGAACGGGCACAAGAGGACGTTTCGGCAGAGATGGGCTTGTGCCCTCTTCGTCAGCTTCAATCCGCGATATGGAACGGAATACCCCTTCGCGCCGCCGCAGCTTCAAGCCGCAGGCGGATTGCGGGCGAAATCGGCGTCACCATATAGCCCTGCCGCAGATCGCCCAGCATGGCCGCTGTTCCCGGTCCTCCGGTCCTCCAGATGATCCCGATCAGGGCGCAGATCGTGGCGTCGAGCCGGTCCTGATCGGCCTTGCGCGGCTTCTGCTGCGCCATCATCTCCTCGGCCCACAGAGCAAGCGCGGGAAGTTCCAGCGACAGGGCGGTGTCTTTCACGCTCCGGGCGACGGCTTGCCAGTGTTCCAGCCTGAACTTGCGGGAACGTGCCGGGTTGTATTTCGGCGCGGCGAGCCTGCCGGCGAAGCGCGCGTCCAGCGCGGGCAGGGCGAGCGCCGGAAAGACTTCGATCAGGAACAGGCCCTCGGCGGCGCTGCGCGCCCGGAAAGGGTTTTCGACCGCACCGACAGCCGCAAGGAACCCCCAGATCGGCGCCAGATCGCAGAACATCCCCGCCTTGCCGCGATTCGCCGGCTGCACGCCGCCGCCGACATGGCTGACGACCGACGCTGCGAGCCGATCCACCGGCCGCATCCCGGTCGCATTCGGCACCACGGTCGGCTGATCCAGCGCGACCAGCGCGACATCATGGCCGCGCCGGGCGCTGGTGATGAAGGCCCGCGCCTCGGCAAAGGACACCAGGCGCGGCGGATGAAAGGTCAGGTCTCCGTCCCGGTCGCATCCGACGGCGCAGATCGCGCCGGGGGCCTTCGGCTGGTCGGTCCAGGCCGAATCGAAGCCGAAGACGATCAGGGATCGCAGGTTGTCCGCCGGCGTCATCGCCCACCGCCCTGTCCGGTCCCCGCCCCCGACCGCAGCCGCCCCGCCGCTGCCGCAAGCATCAGCGCCGCCGTGCCGGCGCGGGTCTGGCGATACACCCCGAGCCGCGCCAGCCGCGCCGCCGCCACTGGCCCCGGAGCGTCGATGGCAGCCGAGAACCCGGCCAGCATCGTTGCGTTTTCAGCAGACAGCACCCCACGCGCCGCCTGCAGCGCGGCTATGTTGCGCCGCAGCCAGCCGCCGTAATCTCCTGCACCCAGCCGGCCCAGCCGGGCCAGCGCGGCGCGCGGCGTGTCGTTCCGGCCCATGACATTGCCGCGATGCTGGCGATAAAGCACGGTCTGCCCGGGGTCGCGGATGACCAGCCCGCCCGCGCCCGAGATCACCTGGTAGCTCCACCAGTCATGCGAGATCACGCCCGCCTGCATCGCGCCCGGTTGCGCGGCTTTCAGCAGACCCACGCCCGCGGGATCGACCAGCATGGTGTTGCCAGGGGTGCAGGCCTGCACCAGCGCATTCGCGAATGACGCGGGGCGGCGGTACAGCGGGGCCGGCCGCAGGTGATGCAGATCCTCGTCGCAGATGACCGTGCGGGTGACATGCAGGATGCCACGGCCTGCCCCGGCCTGCCGCTTCGCTGCAGCAAGGGCGGCGACGCCAAGCGACAGCCGGCCGGGCAGCCAGACATCGTCCTGGTCGCACCAGGCGAGCGCCTCGCCCGGCTCGACCGCCCCGATCATCGACAGGAAGTTCCGTGTAGCCCCTTGCCGCGGCCCGCGCAGGATGCAGATGTCCCGGCCGGCATGCCGGGCCGCAAAGTCTTGCAGGATATCGAGCGTTTCGTCGGTCGAGCCGTCATCCGACACGATCAGCCGCCAGTCGCGATGGTCCTGCGCCGCAAGGCTGTCAAGCTGCGCGCCGATATGGCGCGCACCCTGATAGCTGGCGAGCAGGATCGCGATCCGCAGCGTCTTGTCCATGGGGCCGCCCATAGCGCCTTGCGGGGCAGGGCGCCAGCGGAACGCCCTGCCGCCGACCGTCGCCGTGCCTAGGGGCGACAGGGGGCAATCCAGCTTCAGGCGCTGCTTGCGATCAGGCGTTCAACTCGCGTCGCTGTGACGATGGTTCATCTTTCCTGCCTTGCGATGTCGCCGATCAGGATGCCCGAGATCTCGGGCAGGACGCCACGGGCGGTTTCGGTCAGCATGTCCCGCAGCTTGCGAAGCTGCACCTCGGTGGTGAAGTTGCCGTCGAAGCCGCCGGTATTGGCGTGGATCAGCAACTGGCGCAGCAGCGCATCCCGCAGCTTGATCTCGTGGGCGTAGACCGTTTCCCGTGCCGCGGCCGGCATCTCGGCCGAAAGCGCGAGGATCATCGTGCTGTCCAGCCGTCCATCGTGGATGACCGGCACGAAGAACTGCTGGGGGAACTTGAACCAGGCGGTGCCGGACTCTCCCTCGGCCTTTCCGTGCGCGCCCGGACTTTCCCCATGCCCGGTGGCAGGGGGCGATCCGTGCCCATCTGCTACGGCATCCTGCCGCGGCGAATGGGCGTCCTGCGCCGCCGTGGCAGGCAAGGTTCCACCCCCCTCTGCCGCCCCGGCATCCACGGAAGCGGCGGTTTCGGCAGACCCGCCGCGCTTCAGCATCTCGCCGCCTGCAGCGCCGCCCAGGAAGGCGACCGCCGACAGCACCACGGGCAACAGCTTCTTCAGCATGGGCGGCCTCAGTAGGGCAGGACGATGTCGGCCAGTTGCTGGCCATAGCGGGGCTGCTGGACGTCGCTGATCTGGCCGTGGCCGCCATAGCTGATCCGGGCCCCGGCGATGCGGTCATAGGCTACCTCGTTGTCGCGGCTGATGTCGGTCGGTCGCACGAAGCCCGAGACCGTCAGTTCGCGCACCTCGTAGTTCACCCGCACCTCCTGCGATCCCTGGATATGCAGCACACCGTTCGGCAGCCTGTCGATCACGGTCGCTGCCACCCGCAGCGTCAGCTTGTCCCGGCGCGAGATGTTGCCCGCGCCCTTGAAGGTCGATGCCCCCTTGGCCGAGGCGAGTTCCGCCATGCTCGCCCCTTCGGGCAGGTGCTCGTCGATGCGCTGGGGAATGCCCATCATCTGCGGGATGCCGACGCTTTCGGAGGATGCGCGCGAGCGGCCCGAGCTGTTCTGGATCTCGGCCTTGTCGTCGATCTCGATCACCACGGTCAGGATGTCGCCGCGCGCCCCGGCCCGGCGGTCGCCCACCAGCGACAACTGCTGCCCGGCCCAGAGCGATGCGCCGCTGTCCGGGCGGACCTGGCCCATGGGCAGCACCGGCTCGGCCATGGCCTGGAACTCCGGCGTGGCGTGGGGCGCACTCATCTCGGGGACCTTGCCCACATCGGCCACCCGCCCGCAGGCAGAGGCGGCGAGAAGGCAGAGCGCGAGGGGGATATGCTTCGTCTTCATGCGCGAATCCTTCAGCGCTGGGCGACGGTCAGGGTGCCGTCGGCGTTGATGCGGGCCATCAGCGTGGCGCGCGAAGAAAGGTTCATGACCCGGATCACGTCGCCCTCGCCGCCCGCACCCAGGGCGCGGCCCTCGATCTCGATGCGAAGGGCGGCGCTTTCATAGGCGAGGGTGACAAGCTGGTTGCGGCTGACCAGCGTCGGCGCGGTCAACTGCCCTGCCGAGATCGCGCGGCCCTCGTAGACGGCGGTGCGAAGCTGCTTGCCCACGGCCTCGGGGGCGTTCAGGCCCGGACGGCCGGTGGGGGCCACCGCAAGATCATCGGGTGCAAGGATCGTGCCCGCGGGAAGGTTGCGGGCGGCGACCAGCCCTTCGGCGGCGGCAACGCCCGGCAGCAGCAGGGCGAGGAACAGTAAGACCCGCATCAGCGCACCTGCACCGTGGCGCCCAGCATCTGGTCGGCTGCCGTGATGACCTTGGAGTTCAGCTCATAGCCCCGCTGCGCCTTGATGAGTTCGGAAATCTCGCGCACTGGATCGACCGCGCTTTCCTCAAGGTATCCTTGGCGCAGCGTGCCGATGCCCTGTTCCCCCGGCACGCCGATCAGCGGCGCCCCCGAGGCGGGGGTTTCCAGAAACAGGTTGGAACCGGTGGCCTCCAGCCCCTTTTCGTTGACAAAGCTCGCCAGGGTGATCTGGCCAAGGTTCTGCGGCTCGACCTGATCGTCGAAATAGGCGAAGACCTCGCCCGAGCCGCTGATCGAGACGCTGCGGGCCTCGACCGGGATGGTGATGCCGGGGGCGACGGAGAAGCCGTCCGAGGTCACGATCAGCCCCTCGGCCGAGCGTTTCAGCGCACCGTCGCGGGTATAGCCTGACATGCCCGAGGGCATCGCGACCTCAAGATAGCCCAAGCCGTCGATCGCCACGTCCAGATCGCCGCCGGTCTGCGACAATGCCCCCTGCGCCAGCGTCAGCGTCACCGCCGTGGGCCGCACGCCAAGACCCATCTGCACGCCCGCCGGCACCATCGTGCCGTCCGCCGCCGCGATGGTGCCGGGCCGCGTCACCTGCTGATAGGCGAGATCGGCGAACTCGGCGCGCCGCGCGTTGTAGCCGGTCGTCGACATGTTCGCGAGGTTCTGCGAGATGACCTCGACCCTCGTCTGCTGGGCTGACATGCCGGTGGCGGCGATCTGCAATGCTCTCATCGGAAAGGCCTTTCTGGCGGTCAGCGAGTGGTGGCGGCGATGGCGGCGCGGATGCGCTGGTCCTCGCCGTCAAGGAAGGACTGGCCCAGTTCGTAGGCGCGCTGGACCTCGATCATGCGGGCGATCTCCAGCACCGGGTTGACGTTGGACTCCTCAAGGAAGCCCTGCCGCACCACGGCCTCGGGCGCGGGTTCCGCCCCTTCGGCGACGAACAGCGTGCCGCCCTCGTGGCGCAGGCGGGCGGGGTCGGTCTGCGCGAAGACGCCGACGCGGCCGACCGGCTGGCCGTCTGCCGAGATCGTCCCGTCCGGCCCCACGCCGATGTGGCGGGTGCCGGGGGGCAGGGCGATGGGCGCCTCGCCATCGTCGAGGACGCGGTGGCCGTCGGCGTTGACCAGTTCGCCCTCGGCCGAGGTCATGAAGGCACCCGCGCGGGTCAGGCGGTTCCCCTGCGGGGTCTGGACCATGAAGAAGCCCTCGCGTTCCAGCGCAAGGTCGAGCTTGCCGCCGGTCTGCGCCAGCGGCGCGGGCGACAGGTCGACCTTGCGCCCATGCGCGTTCGCCATCGACAGCGTGCCGCGCCCGTCCAGCGCGGTGAGGTGCTCGGAAAACACCACCCCCTCGCGCCGGAAGCCGGTGGTCGAGCCGTTGGCCATGTTGTTGGCAACCGCCCGCATCTCGCGCATCAGCCCGGACTGGCGGGTCAGCGCGGCGTAGATCGCGTTGTCCATCCCTCAGCCCCCCGCGACCAGGGGCAGGATCTGGTCGGCGAAGAAACCGGCCAGCGTCGAGGTCATGAAGCTCATCGTGACCCAGAAGACGGCGAGCATCAGCCCGACCTTGGGCACGAAGGTCAGCGTCATCTCCTGCACCGAGGTCAGCGCCTGGAAAAGCCCGATGACGACGCCCGTGACCAGCGCCACGGCCAGCAGCGGGGCCGACATGCGGACGGCGATCCACAGGGCCTGACGGGTCACGTCGAAGATGAGGTTCTCGTCCATCAGACCGGCATCCTCAGGATTTCCTGGTATGCCTCGACCACCTTGTCGCGGATGGCGACTGCGGTTTCCAGCGCGACCTGCGCCTCGGCGATGGACTGCACCAGCGCATGGGTGTCGCTGCGGCCCTGCATGGCGCCGACGGCCACGGTGTCGGCCTGCTCCATCACGGCGGCGAAGTCGCGGGCGGCGGCGCTGACGGCGGGCGCGGGGCCGCCGGTGGGCGAGGGGGCAGCCGCCATGCGGGCCTCGGCATAGGCCGAGGCGACGCGGCTGCCGGTCTGCAGGGCGGCGGTGGTCAGCGAGATCATGGCGTGCCCTTTCAGCGGCGGATCAGGTCCAGAAGCGACGAGGACATCTGCCGCGCCTGCTCGAACATCTTCAGATTGGCCTCGTAGCTGCGGCTGGCCTCTCGCGCGTCGGCGACCTCGATCACCAGGTCCACGTTCGAGCCGAGGTAATAGCCGTCCTCGCTCGCCAGGGGGTGGCCGGGGTCATGGACCTGCGGCAGATCGGCCCGGTCATGCCGCATCCGGCTGGCGCGGACCTCTCCGGTGTCGCGGCCGAAGTCGCGGCCCGGCTCGAAGCTGACGAGCTTGCGGCGGTAGCCGGGGGTGTCGGCATTGGCGATGTTTTCCGAGATGTGGCGCAGCCGGACCCCTTGGGCGCGCAGGCCAGAGGCGGCGATGGCGGTGGCGGAAAGCTCGGTCATGGTCACGCCCTCCGCCCGATGGCTGTCCGCAGCATGGTCATGCCCGACTGCATCACCGACAGCGACAGGTTGAACTGGCGGCTGGCATCGGCCGCCCGCACCATTTCGTCTTCCAGCGAGACGGTGTTGCCGTTGGGCGAGGGCTCGCCTTCCGCATCGACCTCCGTTCCCCGCCCGCTGCCCCACTGGCCCGCCGCGACATGGCCGGGCCGGGTGGCCCGCAGGCCAATGCCAAGACCCTTATCCGGGTCGAAAGCCTTGAGGTCGCGGGCGCGGTAGCCCGGCGTATCGGCATTGGCGACGTTCATCGCCGTCACCCGATGGCGATTCGCCGCGTGCTGGCCCAGCGCCTGCGCCATCCGCATCGTGTCGATCCGTGCAAACAAAAGGGTTCTCCTCAGCCGCGATAAACCGGGTCTTAACCCCGGAAGGTTTAGAAACCGTTTCCAGAGAAGAATTTGCTTGGGGAGAAAGCAGGCATGGACCGGATCGAAGCGATTGCCGCGCGCATCCGCGGGCTGCGGGTCAGCCGCCATTTCGGCCGCGTTGCCGCGATCCGCGCGGGCGTGGTCGAGGCGGCGGGCCTGAACCACGTCGCCTCGGTGGGCGACCGCGTGGTGCTGCTGGACGGCACCCTCAGCGGAGAGGTGATCGCACTGGACCCGCAGGCCGCGATGATCCTGCCCGAAGGCGCGACCGACGGGCTGTCCATCGGGGCGCCCGTGGAACTGCTGTTCCGCCCCGTGCTGGCGCCCTGCGACGCTTGGATCGGGCGCATCGTCGATCCCTTGGGCCGCCCGCTCGACGGCCGCCCGCTGCGGACGGGGCACGAGGATCGCCGCTTCCGCAGCCCGCCCCCGCCGGCCGCCTCGCGCCGCCGCCTGGGCGAGCGGTTGGACACCGGCCTTGCCGTCTTCGACACGCTGCTGCCGATCGTGAAAGGGCAGCGGATCGGGCTGTTCGCCGGCTCGGGCGTGGGGAAATCGACGCTGCTGTCGGCGCTGGCCAAAGGCGTGACGGCGGATATCGTGGTGATCGCCATGGTGGGCGAACGGGGGCGCGAGTTGCGCGAATTCGTGGAAACCACGCTCGGCCCCGAGGGGATGGCGCGTGCGGTGGTGGTGGCCGCCACCTCGGACCAGTCGCCGCTGATGCGGCGGCGCTGCGCCTGGGCGGCGATGACTGTGGCAGAACATTTCCGCGATCAGGGGCGCCACGTCCTGTTCCTGGCCGATTCGATCACGCGCTTCGCCGAGGCGCACCGCGAGATCGCCCTCGCTTCGGGCGAGGCGCCGAGCCACCGGGGCTTTCCGCCCTCGACCTCGCAGATGATCATGGCGCTGGCGGAACGCTCGGGTCCGGGGCCGGAAGGGGCGGGCGACATCACCGCGATCTTCAGCGTGCTGGTGGCGGGGTCCGACATGGAGGAGCCGGTGGCCGACATCCTGCGCGGCGTGCTGGACGGCCATGTGGTGCTAGACCGCGCCATCGCCGAACGCGGGCGGTTTCCGGCGGTGGACGTGCTGCGATCCGTGTCCCGGTCCCTGCCACACGCGGCCAGCGTGGCCGAGAATGCGCTGATCGGGCGGGCGCGGGCGGCGCTGGGGCTTTATGCGGAATCCGAACTGATGATAAAGGCCGGGCTTTATGCGGCCGGCACCGATCCCCGGCTGGACGAAGCCGTGCGGATCAACCCGGCGCTGGACGGCTTCGTGGCGTTGAAATCTGAACGCGCCGCGCAGAGCTTGAGGCTGCTGGAGAATGCGCTTGCAGGCAGGAACGGGTGACACAAAAAGTCAAGCCCTGCCCTTATCACGTCAACGTTTGTTTATTTCCGAAACCGGATGCCCTGCGATCACGTTCTGGGGGGGACCGCGATCAACGGATCGCCGCGTCAAGCAACTGACCCGAACGAGGATCGCGCCCCCGATGACGTCACGCCAAGACCGCGACGAAAATATCCCTGACCCCGCGAACCTTCGGGAACGCGAGGCGATGGCCAAGGGCCGCCTTGCTTCTGATGATGTCCTGACCGTCGTCGAAGAGCAAGCCCGCATTTCGGTGAAACGGCACGAGACCGGCGGCGTCCGCGTCCGCGTCGTGACCGAGGAAGCGCCCGAGATCCACCCGGTCGCGCTGGAGGCTGAGCGCGTCGAGGTCACGCGCCAGCCCGTCGGCCGCGAGATCGAAAACTTTCCCGATATCCGCGAGGATGGCGATGTCACCATCATCCCCGTTGTCGAGGAACGGGCGGTCGTCGTCACCAGGCTGTTCCTTGTTGAAGAAATCCATATTCGCCGGACCCGCTCGACCGAGACGGTCGATGTTCCGGTGACACTTCGCCGCCAGCGCGCCGTGGTCGAGCCGCTGGACCCCGAGGCGGCCGCTTCCGGCCCCGTGACGGGGCAGGGCGGACTTCCCGACCACGATCTGTAAACCTTGTGAGGACGTGAAAATGGCTATGGAATCCGTGAACGCCGGTTCGATGCGCAGCTTGTCGGCGATGTTCGACAGCAGCGCCGATGCTGACCGCGCCGTTTCCGCGCTGAAAGCTGCCGGCATCGCCGATGTGGTGCTGACGGGGCAGGAAAACGAAGGCTACGGCAGCCAGCAGTATTCGGCCGAGGCCCGCACCGACCGCGGCTTCTTCGAATCGATCGGCGACTTCTTCTTCCCCGAGGAGGACCGCTACGCCTATGCCGAGGGCCTGAACCGGGGCGGCTATCTGGTCACGGTGCGCAACATCCCCGATCACCAGTATGAAACCGCGCTGAACATCCTGGACGATGAGGGCGCGGTGGATTTGGACGCGCGCGAAGCCGAATGGCGGACCGAGGGCTGGACCGGCTATGCCGGCGGAGAGGCCGCGGCGGCAGGCTATGCCGGCGAGCGCAGCGCCGCCATGGATGCCGACCTGAACGCCGAGGGCAAGATCGACGTCGTGGAAGAGCGGGTGACTGTCGGCAAGCGCCAGACCGAGGGCGGCCGCGTGCGCGTGCGCTCTTACGTGGTCGAGACGCCGGTCGAACAGGACGTCGAGCTTCGCAGCGAGCGTGTCCATGTCGAACGCCGCCCGGTGGATCGCCCCGCCGACAGCGCCGACTTCCAGGAACGCAGCCTCGAGGCCCGCGAATATGCCGAATCGGCGGTCGTCCAGAAGGAAGCCCGCGTCGTCGAGGAGATCGGCCTGAACAAGGACGTCGAATCCCACACCGAGACCGTTCGCGACACCGTCCGCAAGACCGAGGTCGAGATCGAGGACGAGCGCGGCCAGGTGGTGGATCGCGACACCGACCTCGACCGCCGCTGACCCGTCATCCGGC
>NZ_JAUNPC010000166.1 GCF_030536915.1 Paracoccus sp. (in: a-proteobacteria) | reverse complement strand
CTTGGGCGCGGGCGGCATCACCGTCGAGATGTGGAACGACACCCGGTCCCTGCTGCTGCCCGCCAGCCGCGACCAGATCCGCGCGGCGCTGCTGTCGCTGCGCTCGGCGCCCTTGCTGACCGGCTTCCGCGGCCGCCCGCCCGCGGCGCTGGACGCGGCGGTCGAGGCCGCCTTCCGCATCGGCGAATATGCCTTGGCGCAATCCGCCGCGCTGGACGAGATGGACGTGAACCCGCTGATCGTGACGGCAAACGCCGCCGTCGCGGTCGATGCCTTGATCCGCAGGAGGGAACAGGATGCCCGATGACGCCCGGCTGGTCCGCAACGGACCCATCGCCGAGATCACGCTGGACCGGCCCAAGGCCAATGCCATCGACCAGCCCACCAGCCGCAGGCTGGGCGAACTGTTCGCCGAGTTCCGCGACGACCCCGAGCTGAGGGTGGCGATCTTCACCGGCGGGGGGGAAAAGTTCTTCTCGGCCGGATGGGACCTGAACGAGGCCTCGTCCGAAGGGGGCGACGGCTATGTGGCCGACTACGGGCAGGGCGGCATCTACGGCTTCGCCGAACTGCCGGGGCTGGAAAAGCCCGTCATCTGCGCAATCAACGGCTATGCCGTCGGCGCGGGATTCGAGATCCTGCTGTGCGCCGACTTCATCATCGCCGCCGACCATGCCCGCTTCTGGCTGCCCGAGACTTCGCTGGGGGTCCTGCCCGACATCGGCTCGTTCCTGCTGCCGCGGATGCTGCCCAAGGTCATCGCCAACGAAGTGTTGTACGGGGGCCGCCGCCTGGACGCGCAGGACTGCCTGCGCTGGGGGCTGGTGAACGAGGTCGTGCCGCAGGCCCAATTGATGGACGCCGCGCGCGCGCTGGCGGGCCGCATCCTGCGATCCGCCCCCTTGTCGGTCGCGGCCGCCAAGGAGACCGCGCGGCTGGCCCAGCACATGAGCCTGGAGGAAGCCTATGCCGCGATGCGCGGGGGCCGCTTCCCGCTGTTCCAGAAGCTGATCGACAGCGAGGACGCGCTGGAAGGCCCGCGCGCCGCCGTGGAGAAACGCGACCCGGTCTGGAAGGGCCGCTGAGGAAAGGACCGCCCGCATGAAAGTCTTCGTCGTCAGCGCGACGCCCGAGCCGCAGTCCTTCATCGCCGCGATGGCGCGCGCCTCGGTCGAGGTGATGCGCGCGCAGGGGCACGAGGTCGTCCAGTCCGACCTTTACGCGATGAACTGGAACCCCGTCGCCAGCCCGGCCGATTTCGGCGCGCGCGCCAATCCCGATTACCTGACCTATGCGCTGGAACAGCGCCACAACGTCACGGCGGGGACCATCGCCCCCGACATCCGGGCGGAGTTGGACAAGCTGATGGCGGCCGACCTGCTGGTCCTGAACTTCCCGGTCTACTGGTTCTCGATGCCCGCGATCCTGAAGGGCTGGATCGACCGGGTGCTGGTCTCGGGCCTGTGCTACGGCGGCAAGCGCATCTACGACAAGGGCAACATGACGGGAAAGCGCGCCTTCGTGGGCGCGACCATCGGCGGGCGCGAGCACATGTTCGGCGAGGGCGCGGTCCACGGCCCCATCGAGCATCTGCTGAAGCCGATCCTCCAGGGCACCCTGGGGTATGTCGGCTACGACGTGCTGGAACCCTTCATCGGCTGGCACGTCCCCTATGTCACGCCCGAGGCGCGAGGGCGCATCCTGGCCGATTACCGGGACGCCCTGCGCAACCTGGACAGCCGGGCGGCGCTTGCGATGCCCTCGCTGGACGACTTCAACCCCGACATGAGCCGCAAGTCCGCGGAACCCGAAAGGCAGGCGTCATGAACCCGCATCACCTGCAGTTCTTCATTGGCGGCGCCTGGGTGGACCCAGCCACCCCCGCCGCGCTGGACGTGATCGACCCCGCCACCGAGGAAGCGTTCACCCGGATCTCCCTCGGCTCGGCTGTGGACGTGGACCGCGCGGTCGCGGCGGCCCGCGCCGCCTTCCCCGCCTTCGCAGCCACCCCGCGCGAAGAACGGCTGGCCCTGCTGCGCCGCGTCCTCGACATCTACAACAACCGTTACGAGGACATCGCCCAGGCCATCAGCCGCGAGATGGGCGCGCCGATCACCTGGGCGCGCGAAGCGCAGGCCTGGGCCGGGCGCGCGCATCTGGAAGCCACCATCGCCGGGCTGGAAGGCTTCACCTTCAGCGAACCGCGGGGCACGACCCGGATCGTGCGCGAGGCGATCGGCGTCTGCGCCCTCATCACCCCCTGGAACTGGCCGCTGAACCAGATCATGTGCAAGGTCGCCCCGGCGCTGGCCGCAGGCTGCACGGTCGTGCTGAAGCCAAGCGAGATCGCCCCCCTCAGCGCCATCGTGTTCACCGAGATCATGGAGGCCGCGGACACGCCGCCCGGCGTCTACAACATGGTCCACGGCACCGGCCCCGAGGTGGGGCAGGTGATGGCCGGGCACCCGGACGTGGACATGGTGTCCTTCACCGGCTCGACCCGCGCGGGGGTGATCGTGGCCAAGACGGCCGCCGAGACGGTCAAGCGCGTGGCGCAGGAACTGGGCGGCAAGTCGCCCAACATCATCCTGCCCGACGCCGATCTGGAAACCGCCGTCGTCAAGGGCGTCGAGGGCTGCATGGCCAACACCGGGCAGTCCTGCGACGCCCCGACCCGGATGCTGGTGCCCGAGGCCCGCCACGACGAGGCGCTGGAGATCGCGCGCCGCGCGGCCGAGGCGCTGGTCGTCGGAGACCCGCGCGACCCCGCGACCCAGATCGGCCCGCTGGTCAGCCAGGCTCAGTTCGACAAGGTGCAGGAGATGATCGAGGCGGGCCTGCGCGAGGGCGCGACCCTTGCGGTGGGCGGCCCGGGGCGGCCCGAGCATCTCAACCGCGGCTATTTCGTGCGGCCCACCGTCTTCGGCCATGTGACGCCCGGCATGACGATCGAGCGCGAGGAGATCTTCGGCCCCGT
>NZ_JAUNPC010000165.1 GCF_030536915.1 Paracoccus sp. (in: a-proteobacteria) | reverse complement strand
GACGTTCCTGGCTCGATCTGCTGAGAATCCCGGCCGGCCGTGACAAGGCCGGAGCTGGTATCCGCCTTAGCGGCCGAATGTGGCTCTGCGATGACAGGGCATGAAGGGGCGGCCGCACCAGATCGGCATGTTGTCGATTTCCAACCTGAACTGACCCGGTATGGAGTGCACCCTTCGGGCTGGACCACATGAAACTGGAAAACTGATACGTTGAACGGGCCTTGATGGGAGAAGGCTCATGACGTCATGAGGCCTGTATCGCCGGCATTCATGCCGTTCAAGCTGCGGCTCTGCCAAAACATCAGCGCCGGTGTCATCGGGCGGCGCGATGCGGGATGATCCCTTTATCAGCCTGCCCGCTGCAGCATCCTGATCATGCAGGCCCGCACCGAACATCACGGTGACGATCAGCGCCAGCCAAACCATCTCATGGGACAGGAAGTCCAAAGATGGCCGCAAATGGTCAAGTGCTTAGCACTTCTGACGTTATATGCAGGTGCCTACTGAAAGGGACAGCCACGGTATTCGTCCGCAATGAAAGCAGAACACCGCTGCACGGTCCCTGCTGGACGATCAGGCCAGTTTCTAGGGACAGAGACTGGCCTGGTATGTGGCGTGCGAAGATCGAACATCATGCTGGCCCGCATCCAGCCTGATCGCGCACGGAAAGGGTCCGGCGTTCGGTTGTGGGCAGATGCGGCGGCCCCTGCCGGCGACGAGGCAGAAGGGATCGGGTCTCCCTCATGCCATTCTCGCCACGGGCCTTCGCCGGAATTGCAGGGCGCCGCGCGACAACCGGTCCAGCAGCACCGCGACCGAGACAATGGCAAGGCCCGCGCGCAGGCCCAGCCCCATCTCCATCCGGGTCAGGCCGCGCGTGACCTCGGCGCCCAGGCCCCCCGCGCCCACCAGCCCGGCCAGGACCACCATCGCCAGCGACAGCAGGATGCACTGGTTCAGCCCGACCAGAAGCGTGGGCTTGGCCGCGGGGATCTCGATCTTCAGCAGGATCGAGCCGGGCGAGGCGCCGATGGCGGCGCCCAGTTCCTTCAGGTCCTTCGGCACCTGCTTGAAGGCCAGCGTGGTCAGCCGCAGCATCGGCGGGATGCCATAGACGATGGTCGCCATGATCGCGGGCACCCGGCCGAGGCTGAAGATCATGACGGCGGGGATCAGGTAGACCCAGGGCGGCACCGTCTGCATCACGTCGAGGATCGGGCGCAGCACCGATTCGACCCGCGGCCGGCGGGCGGCCCAGATGCCCAGCGGAAAGGCGACGGCGACCGAGATCAGGACGGCGATGGTGACCAGCGCGATCGTCTGCATGCTGGCCTGCCACAGCCCCATCAGCAGGTTGAAGCCGAGGCAGAACAGCACCAGCAGCGCCAGCCGCCAGCCCAGCGTCACCAGCACCAGCCCGGCCACGACCGCGATCATCGCCAGCGGCGGCAGGAACAGCAGCGCGCCTTCGACCGCAGCCAGCATCGTCTCGATCACCGTGGCGATGGCGTCGAAGAAATCATGGAAGTTGGCGTTCAGCCAGTCGATGACCGGCGCCAGATAGGTGCCGGGCGAAAAGCGCAGGGCGGAAAGGTCCATCACCGTTCCCCCTCGGGCACCATGTTCACGCTTTGGGTGATGCGGTCGATGACCATGCACAGGATGACGATGGCGATGGCCGCGTTGATCGAACGGGCGATGTCAAGCGTGCGGATCGCGTCATAGATCGTCCCGCCCAAGCCCCCCGACCCGACGATGCCCGCGATCACCACCATGCCGAAGGCCATCATCAGCCCCTGGTTGATGCCGGTCATGATCGAGGGCATGGCGAAGGGCAGCCGGATCTTGGTGAACATCTGCCAATTGTTGATGCCGCTGGCCTGCCCCAGCTCGATGAACTCGCCTGGCGTCCGGCGGATGCCCAGCGAGGTGAGGCGGACCACCGGCGGGATCGCGACGACGATCGTGGCGGCAAGCGCCGTGGCGGCCCCGTATCCCAGCAGGGCGATGGCCGGCAGCAGGTAGATGTAGGGCGGCATCGTCTGGATCAGGTCCAGCACGGGTTCAAGCGTGCGGTCCAGCCCGGTGTAATAGCCCGCGATGACCCCCACCGGCAGCGCGACCACCAACGCGGTCAGGGTGGCGCTGAAAACCAGCGCCAGTGTTTCCATCGTTTCCGGCCACAGCCCCATGGACCAGCAGAACAGAAGCCCCGCACCTGCCAGCAGGCCGAAGCCCGCGCCGACCGTGCGCCAGCCCAGCAGCGCCGCGATCAGGGCGATCGCCCAAGCGGGCGGCAGGGTGACGGCACTCAGGATCAGGTCGTAGAACCCTTCGAGTCCCTTGCGGATGGCATCGAACAGGAAGGCGGCATTGTCGCCAAGCCAGAACAGCGCGTCATCGATGGTGCGGTCGAAGCCGCGGACGAAATCCTCGTTATTCATAGCGGCCCGGCTCCGCCGGGGCCTGGGTCATGCCCAGCAGGATGCTGCGGGTGGTCACGACGCCCACCGGGGCGCCGCCGTCGACCACCGCCAGCGCGTCGCTGTCGCCGCTGGTGATCAGGCCGATCAGCGCGTCGATGTCGGCATCCGGGGAAGCGACCGGCAGGCTTGACAGGTCGGCACCGGGGCGGTCGCGCAGCCAGGCGCCGGTCGGGACCATCACCGAATGCGCCTTGACCAGATGCAGGCGCGAGATGCCGGCCACGAAATCGGCCACATACCGGTCGGCGGGGTTCAGGATGATCTGTTCGGCGGTGCCGGTCTGGATGATCGCGCCGTCCTTCATGATGGCGATGCGATCGCCGATGCGGATCGCCTCGTCCAGGTCATGGGTGATGAAGACGGCGGACTTGCCAAGCTCCTTGGTCAACTGGCGGAACTCGTCCTGCAACTGGCGGCGGATCAGGGGGTCCAGCGCCGAGAAGGGCTCGTCCATCAGGATGATCTCGGGGTCCGAGGCGAGCGCGCGGGCAAGGCCCAC
>NZ_JAUNPC010000164.1 GCF_030536915.1 Paracoccus sp. (in: a-proteobacteria) | reverse complement strand
ACGCGGGCTGGGCCGCGGCTGCCGGCGGTTGCGCGGGGGCCGGACGGCCTGCCGCGGCCCGCGCGGCTGCGGCGGCGGTCGCCGCGTCGGCTGGGATCAGGCGCCCCGGCGTCGGCTCGGGCGCGGCGGGTTTCGGCTGCGGTGCTGCCGGGGCGGGTTGCGCCGCCGCCTTGGGCTGCGGGGCCGCCGCAGGGCCGCCGGCAGGCTGCGCTGCAGGGGCCGCTGCGGGTTTGGCCGCTTGGGGGTTAGCCCCGCCAACGGACGCCGGCTGGGGCGCGGCAGGGGACGCGGGCGCCGGTTTCGGGGCGGCGCTGGCCGCCTGCGGCTTGGCCGGCTCTGCGACTTTCCCGGCCTCTGCTGCAGCAGGCACGGGTTTCGGCGCAGGGCTTCCCGAAGGTTGCGGCGGGGCGGAAGCGGGTTCGGCCCTGGGGGCATTGGCGGGCGCGGATGCGGCGCCCTGCGTCCCCGGAGCCCCCGGCCATGCAGGACCGTTGGGCGGCGTCGCTTGCGCGGGGGTGGCAGGGCGGCTCTCACCCGGCGGCTCGGCCTTGGGGGCGGGTTGCGGACGATCGCTGGCCATATGGGCTTTCGCTGCTTCCAAATTACGGGCAGTTGTTACAGAGCCGTGCCATCGAACGCCAGCCTCAGCAGTAAAATGTCCGACACTCCCCAGCCATTGAAACCGACGCCGGCCTCGCCCGCCCGACCGCGGGTGCCGTCGAACGGGCTGTTCCGCATGATCCGCACCGTCGTGGCGCTGATCCTGCGCGAGATCGCCACCACCTACGGCCGCTCGCCCGGCGGCTATATCTGGGCCCTGGCCGATCCGATCCTGGGCATCGCCCTGCTGACGCTGGTCTTCCAGTATGCCTTGGGGAACACCAACCCCCTGCTGGGAACCAGCTTTCCGCTGTTCTACGCCTCGGGCTACCTTCCCTTCCAGATGTATCACGACATCGCGGGCAAGATGGCGCAAAGCCTGCGCTTCTCGCGCCCGCTGCTGGCCTATCCGGCGGTCACCTTTGTCGATGCGCTGGTCGCGCGGCTGATCCTGAACAGCGTGCTGCATGTGATCGTCTTCGTCGTAGTCGTCAGCGGCATCGCCATCGCCCAGCGTATCCCGCTGGTGATCGACGTCTCGGTCGTGCTGCATGCGCTGGCGCTGGCGGCGCTGCTGGGGGCGGGAATCGGGACGCTGAACTGCTTTCTGGTGACGCGATTCCCGGTCTGGGAACGGGCCTGGTCGATCCTGACGCGGCCGCTGTTCCTGATGTCGGGGATCTTCTTCACCTATGACGTGATGCCATCCATGGTGCGCGACATCCTGTGGTGGAACCCGATCCTGCATATCGTCGGGCTGATGCGGCGCGGCATCTACGGCGTCTATCCGGCCGACTACGTCAGTGAGCGCTATGTCGTCACGCTGTCGCTGCTGACGCTGGTCACGGGCCTGCTGCTGCTGTGGCGGCGCTATCGCGACCTGCTGGAACTGCGCTGAGCCTCAGGTCAGCCCTTCGATGATCGCGCGCAGGGTGGGGATGCCCTCGCCCTTTTCCGAGGAGGTGACGACCAGTTCGGGATAGGCGGCGGGGTGCTTCTGCAGCTCGGCCTCGATCTGCCCCAGCGTCTGATCCATCGTGCCGCGGCCGATCTTGTCGGCCTTGGTCACGACCACCTGGAAGGGCACGGCGGAACGGTCGAGCAGCGTCATGATCTCGTGATCCACCGGCTTGATGCCGTGGCGCGCGTCGATCAGCGCGAAGGCGCGGCGCAGGTTCGGGCGACCGGCCAGATACTGCTTCAGCAGCGCCTGCCATTTTTGCACCACCGCCACCGGCGCCTGCGCGTATCCATAGCCGGGAAGGTCCACCAGATAGCCGCGCTCGCCCAGGGCGAAGAAGTTCAGTTCCTGCGTCCGCCCCGGCGTGTTGGACGCCCGCGCGATGCCCTTGCGCCCGGTCAGCGCGTTGATCAGGCTGGACTTGCCGACGTTGGACCGCCCGGCAAAGCAGACCTCGGGCCGGTCGGCCGGGGGCAGGCCGTCCATGGCGACCACGCCCTTGACGAAATCGACGGGCCCCGCGAACAGCAGGCGCCCGGCCTCGGCGGCGTCCGCCTCGGGTTCAGGGGCGGGGGGGAAGGAAACCCTCACAGGACTTCGACCTCGTCTCCGGGGCGGAGGATGCCGCCGGTCTCGACCTCGGCGTAGATGCCGAAGTCCTGGTGCCAGAACCGGTCCTGCAGGGCTTTCGGCATGTCCACGTCGATCCGGCCCGTCCCGGTGTCAACGCTGGTCGCATCGCAGCGGCCGATCCGCTGGGTCAGCTTCAGCATGACCGTGTCGCCGATGCGGATGCGGTGCAGCTGCATGTCACGCTCGGCATAAGGCTCCCAGCCGTCGATCCACAGGTTGGCGCGCCAGCGGTGGGTGCCGAGGGGCTGGCCGAGCCGGCCTTCCAGATCGCGCAGCGAAGACAGCGACAGGACCGACAGCCACGGCTGGCTCACGTCCGCCAGGGCCTGCGGGGCCTCGACCAGCCTTGCTGCGGGGGCCTTGCCGCTGGGCGCCCACAAGGGGCCGAGCCAGTCGAGCAGGGCGGTCTCGTCCCTCGTGGGATCGAAGCGCAGCGGGGGCAGGGCGGGATGGGTCAGCAGCAGGTGATCGCCGTCCCAGCCGCCGCTGATCGCCTGCAGGGGCGCGGCGGCTGCCCCGCGCAGGAAGGCCGACTTGGGCAGCCAGCGGCGCAGTTCCTCGCCGTCCAGATGCTGCACCGCCGCCGCGTGCATCACCGCGAAGCGACGGTCGCCCGGCAGGGGCTGGCCTGCGGTCAGGGCGACCTCGGCCAGCGCCTCGCCCCCGGCCGACTTGACCGGGTAGCGGAAGACATGGGCAAGCCGCGCCGTCACTTCTTTGCGCTGCGTTTCGGCAGGCCCGAACGGATGTTGCCGAACAGGTCGGGCCGGTGGCCGTGCATCGACATGATCCCGTACTGCTGGA
>NZ_JAUNPC010000163.1 GCF_030536915.1 Paracoccus sp. (in: a-proteobacteria) | reverse complement strand
TCTGGACGGCAAGAAGGATCGGAGATCCCCGCTGATGCGGGGCTCGCGCCATCCGGGGGGATTCGGACGAGCCGAACGCCCCCGGTTTGGTGGTCCGCGCGCAAAGGGCGCGCGTCCGTCTCTGGGAACCGCCGGTTCCCCCACGCAAGGCCGCGCGCTTGACGGGGGCGAGGGGTTTCCCCGGCCTTCCTGCGCTTATCGCTCCGTGCAGGCCGGGTGATCCCCCTCCCCTCGCCCCCTACGCGCAACCTTGCGCGGGCCCCCCTCCTGCCCTCGCCGGGAGGCAGGGTTTCAGGAGAGGCGCCGCTTCGCGGTCCTCGCCTGCAACCCCGCCCATCATGGGCACCCCGACCGAGGCAAAGACCAAGGCGGGACCGTCGCAAAGGAGTGATGAACATGGCTTTCGATCTTTATCAGCACGTCACCGATACCATTATCGCCAGCATCGAGGCGGGCACCCCGGCATGGCGCAAGCCGTGGACCGGAGACGCGGGTGGCGCGACCTTCCCCCGCCGTGCCAATGGCGAGCCTTATCGTGGCATCAATGTCCTGATGCTCTGGCTGACCGCCACCGAGAAGGGCTATCGCGCGGCCCACTGGTTCACCTATCGCCAAGCGCAGGAAGCGGGCGGGCAGGTCCGCAAGGGCGAGAAATCGGCAACCGTCGTCAAGTACGGCACCTTCGAGCGTGAGGACGAGAGCGGCGAGGACAGCCGGAAAATTCCGTATCTGAAAGCCTATCGCGTGTTCAACGCCGAGCAGATCGACGGCCTGCCCGCCGAGTTCTACGGCAACCCGGCCGAGGCGCCGCGCGATCTTGGCACCACCGCCGATCCCACTCTTGACGCTTTCATTGCCGCGACCGGCGCGGAAATCCGCACCAGCGATGACCCGCGCGCCTATTATAATCCGGTCGAGGACTTCATCCACATGCCGCCGATTGCGACCTTTCACAGCGCCGGCGGCTATTATGCCACCCTCGCGCATGAGGCGACCCACTGGACTGGCCACACCAGCCGCCTTGACCGGCTGGGCCGTTTCACCGATCGCAAGGCCTACGCCTTCGAGGAACTGATCGCAGAAATCGGCAACTGCATGGTTTGCGCGAGCCTCGGCCTGACCCCCGACTTCGATCAGTCCGCCGCCTATGTGAAAAGCTGGCTGCGCGCCCTGCAGGACGACAAGCGCGCCATCTTCAAGGCCGCGAGTGAGGCACAGAAAGCGGCTGACCTGCTGATGCAGGCGCAGCCCCAAGCAGAAACCGAGGAAAGGGCAGCCGCATGAGCGGTCCCACCCCCTGCCCCGCCTGACCTGCCGCAAATGCGGCAGCGCCAAAGGGGCTCAGTATTTTACACCCGTTGCCGTGGACGGCAGTTGACTGGACCGTGACGACAGCCTGATGCCGGAAGTCGCGCTGTGACGCGCTACGAAGTCCGCGACGACCCGGACGATCTGCCGATCATCTGCGCGACCGAGGTCGAGGCCCGCCGCCGCGCGCACCGCCGGGCTGAACGTATCGGCCAACCCGTCCTGATCTATGAAATGGACGACCAACGTGGTGAACGCTTTATCTGCCAAGTCGATTGAACCGCAGCCCCGCATCGACCGGGGCGCGGCCCTCCCCTCAAGGTAGGCTGCAGCTGACCCGGCCAAGGCCGGGCCATCTGCAGCCATGCGCTTGTGCAGCGCAGGCAGCCGCTCACGCGGCCTTGCCCTCCGCCTCGATCTCTACGCGGCCGATGCAACCACCGGAGAAACTGTCGGGATCAACGAACCAACGCATCTGCCTTTCGCCCGTATTCCATTGATAAAGGGTTCCAAGGTGCCGCGGTGTTTCCGCTTCCTGAATATGGTAGATTTCACATACCGGCTTGGCTGTGATTTTCCTGGTCATGATCTTCCCCTCGGTTTGAGCCGGATAGCCTCGGCTATCCGGCCTGCCCGCTGGCGAAGCTGGGGAGGCAACGGAAAGCGAAATCGACGGGAGTGGTGCGGCCGCAGCCGGCGGAAATGAATGAAGCCGCCGATCTTGCGATCAGGCGGCTTTTTGTTTTCTTAGGAATTGTATCTTTGGCGGCGAGGCACGGTCCCGTCTATTTCGCTTGTAGGCGCCAGGGGCGAAGCCCCTTAGTTATTTGCAATCATGTTGAAGCTGGTTGCTTGGCGTTACTTTCACGCCTTTATTGTTGTGCGTGAATGAGAAACCTTCTGGCGACGATATGATGGACAGAGCCATCTTCCATGCGCCATCTTCCGTTTCCTGCTTGAACGCTGTCCCTTGCTCGAAAATAATCGTCACGGTCTGGTCGCCCGACTGCAACGTGCCAGAGCCATCTACGACACGGCCATCCATGAAGGCCTTGATGAAGTTCTGCGGCGGGCTGTAGGCACCATTCGGATCACACGTCAGAGTAATCTCAAGAGCGCCGTCTTTAACTCCGTAGTAGTTGATGCCCCGCTGGAAACCGGAAGTCCAAGTTACTGCCTGTGCGGTCGCAGGAAGAAGGATCATTGCGGCGAGAATCGCATAATTCCTCATGACTGCTTCCTTCTCAAGTCGGCGATGACTGTATCGAGTTCCTCGAACCAGATCGGTTGGTACTGTGAACGCAACAATTCTGTTTCCGGCAGTGTCCCAAGATCGCCAGCCTGCTCCGACAGTTCTTCCAGAATACCTCTCGAAACCCGAAAATGTAGATACTCCGCTAGTCCTTTGCCCCGCTCGGATTTTTCTGCTACCTCGTAGCTTGGCACGATCCTGATCCGCTTCTGTGTCCGCTGGCGAGCAAGGCGCAGGATCATGCCGATCTGGTAACCGGCTTGCTCCAAGGCTTCGAGATCCTTTTGGTGTCTTGCAAGTGGCCGGACGAGCGCACGCACTTGAACGAGTGCCTTTGCCTCGCTGACAGCGGCAGGTTCCGGCTGCTTCCTCTTGACCGGCGCTGTTTGAGGCTGCTTCGGCTTGTCTGGTGCCAGGCCTGGTTGTTGAGCCGCACCT
>NZ_JAUNPC010000076.1 GCF_030536915.1 Paracoccus sp. (in: a-proteobacteria) | reverse complement strand
CCTCTGCGCAAGGTTCCCCCTCTACGACGGGATGTGAGACAAAGGGGCGCGCCGGGGAAAACGGCGGGCCTGTCACATCAGAAGCCACAAGCCCTGCGTCCCGCGGCACCCTGCCGCGGGATTTTTTCACCTGACATGATTTCCACCCTTGGCGCCGATCCCACCAGACCGGCGGCCGACCTGACTGATACGGCAGGACTCTTTCCCGAAGCCGGTGCTGCGTGAGATGTCTTCATCAGGCTCGCGGAACGTCGCCCCCCGCCATGGCGGCTTGACCATGCCTGCCGGAAACGGGAAGCAGGTCGGGACATGCAATAGCGACCTGGGTGCGAGGGGGATGACGATGGCCAAGGTGCGAGCGATCTCCACTGCGCCCAATGCACCGCTCAGCCAGGACCCGCACCGGGTCGGCACCCCCCGCGAAAGGGATCTTCAGGTCGCGATCGGGCGCGAGGTCCGCAGCATCCGCCGCCAGCATTCGATGACCGTGGCCGACCTTGCCCGCAAGACCGGGCTTTCCGTGGGGATGCTGTCGAAGATCGAGAACGGCGTCACCTCGCCCTCGCTGATGACGCTGCAGACGCTCAGCCATGCGCTGTCCACGCCGGTGACGGCCTTCTTCCGGCTTTTCGAGGAACGCCGCGAGGCGCAGCATGTGAAGGCGGGCCAGCATGTCGAGATTGCCCGGCGCGGCACGCGGTCGGGGCACCAGTACAACCTGCTGGGGCACCTGGGGCCGAACCAGTCAGGCGTGGTGGTGGAACCCTATCTCATCACGCTGACCACGACCTCGGACGTGTTCCCCACATTCCAGCATGACGGGCTGGAACTGATCTACATGCTGGAAGGCGAGATCGTCTATCGCCACGGCGACCAGACCTATCACCTTCGCCCCGGCGACAGCCTGTTCTTCGACGCCGACGCGCAGCACGGGCCAGAGGCGCATATCGCCCTTCCGGCCCGTTTCCTGTCGGTGATCTGCTACCCGCAGACCTAGGCGCTGATGGCCTCCGGCTCGTCCTCGGGCCACCAGCCGGGCGATGTCGGGGCGCCGTCGTCATGCCGGGACAGCCATTCGACCAGAAGCGCGCGGTTGCGGGCGAAGCCCTTGTATTCCGCGAGTTCGTCCGGCAGTCCCTTGAGGACGCGGTGCAGACGGCGGCCCCATTTCGGCACCGTGACCAGGTCCTGGAAGCTGATCAGGTAGCAGCGGATGCCGAAGGCGATCGCGTTCGACCGCGGCAGGCGATAAAGGGTCTGCAGCTCGACCCGCAGATGCTGGCGCCTGCCAACGTCATCCATGGTCAGGGTTGCCTTGCCCGGTCCCCACTTGGGATAGTTCTCGGGGCTGGTGTCCAGCAGCGGATCGACCGTCATGGTCCAGTTGAAGCGGCGGACCGGCGCGCCGTGCTGCAGCTTCAAAAGGAACTTCAACGCGCGGTCAAAGATGCCCATGCCGCCCGCCAGCGGAACCGGGGCGTGCCATTCGTGAAAGCTCATCCCGATGTCGAAATCCAGCGACCAGTCGGCCTGGGTCGTGACCATGCCGGCCTCGATCCACAGGTTCTCGTCGCGCTGGTCCTGCAGGGTAAAGTCCCCCTGCGTCTGCCGGGTGATGTATTCCATCGGCCCGCAGGGCAGCGTGGTCTCATCCAGGAAGGTGAAGCTGTCGTCGATGCCCAGCGGCCGGTTGATCCAGCGCCAGCGGTCGCCGTCCTTGTGCAGTTCGAATAGATCGGGATAGTCGCGGGCCTTGGATTCCATGATGAGTTCCAGCAGGTCCCATCCGGCCAGCGTCATGTGCGGCAGCGACTGGCAGCGCAGCGGGTCGTCGGCCAGCACCTGCGCCCGGTCCCGCATTTCCGAGATGTAATGCTCGTCCACGTCGAAGGCATGCTCGAAGATCGAGCCTTTCCGGCCGGGCTCATGCGGCTCGATGTTCACCGAATACATGTAGTCGTCTTCCGGGAAGGGAAAGGGAAAGCGCCTGATCGCCGCGGGCGAGTTGCGGAAGGTGAAGTCATTGCGGAAGGTGACGTCGCTGAACTGAATTCCCATTCTCTCCTCCTAGAGATCCAGGACCAGCCTGCTGCCGGTAAAGCGCGACACGCAGGGCATGATCTTCTTCTGCGAGGCGCGCTGTTCGGGCGTCAGCCAATGGTCATTGTGCTCGATGTCGCCCTCGCATTCGAGGACGTTGCATTCGCATTGCCCGCAGGCGCCGCCGCGGCACAGATAAGGCGGATCGACGCCTGCGGCCTCGATGGCCTCCAGCAGCGACTGGACGGCGGCGACATCGACGGTGATCCCCGACCGCGCCAGTTCGACCGAGAAGGGCTTGCCCACGGGCGGGGCCAGGAACTCCTCGGAATGGATCGCCCCCCTCGGCCAGCCGGCCTGGGCTGCAAGCTCACGGACGGCGTTGATCATGCCCTTCGGGCCGCAGACATAGACATGCGTCCCCAATGGCTGGCTGCGCAGCAGGCGCGGCAGGTCAATGCGGATGTTCTCGTCGTCGTAGTAAAGATGCACGCGGTTGTCGTAGCTGCGCTTCAGCTCATCCCCCAACTGACCGAGCGAGCGGCTTTGAACCCCGTAATGCAGTTCAAAATTGGCGTTGCGACGGTCCATCTGCGCCATATGGGCGATGAAGGGGGTGATGCCGATGCCGCCCGCGATCAGCAGGTGCTTGCGCGCCCGCGCATCCTCGGGGAACAGGTTGACGGGGTAGCTGATCGTCATTTCCATGCCGGGCGTGACATGGTTGTGCATGTAAAGCGACCCGCCCCGGCCGAAGTCGTCGCGCCGGACCGAGATGGAATAGCCCCTCGTGTCCGACGGATCGCTCATCAGCGAATAGGGGTTCAGGCGGCGGGTGCCATTGTCGTCCATCTCGACGACGACATGGCTGCCGCCGGAAAAGGGCGGCACCGGGCTTCCGTCCAGCGGCTCGAAGCGGAAGGTCTTGATCAGGGCGTTGACCGGGATCACCTCCGCGACGCGGGCGTGGATTCTGGGTGCTCCGCTGCTCATGGAAACTTCTCCACCATCTCCGGCACCTGGCCGGGATCTTCTGCGTCTATGTTGACCCCCTGGAAGGCCGCGATCCGGCGCGAGTAATGGTCGCGAACGTAAAGATGCAGGCCGCAATGGCTGCAGACCATCGGATCGGTCGTGACATTCTCGGTGATGCCCTTGCAATGGACGCACTGGACGCGCCGGGCCAGCGAGCCGCGATGCTCGGTATGCACCCCGTCATGGGGATAGCCCACCTTCATCGCCTCGCTCTGGACCACGCCGATCAGCGATTCGGTTCCCGCAAGATAGATCTGCAGGCCCATGTGGGCGTCGGCCAGCGCCTTGCAGATGCGGGGCATCGCCGCCGACAGCGAAGGGCCGCGGTAGAACCGCGCAGCCCCCAGCCCGGCAAGCCGGTCGCCCATGTCGGTGCCGTTGGCGGCCCTGACATAGATGACATGGGCGGTCGGGCGCAGGTCGATCCCCTGCCCGTCCGCCTTGGCGAAGAGGTCGAGCAGCGCGCCGCCCCCCTCGCCATCCGCCACCATCAGATGCTCGCTTCCCGGATGGGGTTCGAGCAGCCCATAGACCGGGCGCGTCGTGATCGAGGGAGGGAATGCGGTGTTCATCATCATGGGATCACCCTGCGTCAGCCCTTGGCGGTGCGCCGCTTCTTCTCGACGTCGTAGAAGGGCATTGAATGGGTCGTCGCGGACACGTCGCCATTGGCGGTCCTGACGGTCACGGTCTTGCCATTCGTGGCGTAATCGACCGGCAGGCGGGCGATCGCGACGGTGTAGTCGTTCACCGGCGAGGCAAGCCCCTGCGTCACCACCCCGATCCTGCGTCCGCCGTCATGGACCTCGGCGCCATTGTCGGGCTGGTTGTCGCTATCAAGCTTGAGGCCCCAGATCTTGAACCGTTCCTTGCCTTTCAGGCGGAAATGCTCCTCGGCGCCGCGGAAGCCCTTGAAGTTCGGCGAGACGGTGAAGTCGAGGCCCAGTTCCCACAGCGTGTCGCCGGTGGAATCGTCGTCGAAGGGGAAGGTTTCCGAGTTGTCGCCCGGATAGAACAGCAGGTAGCTTTCGGTCCGCAGCAGGTCGAGCGTGCCGAACTGCGCGGGAACGATGCCCATTTCCTTGCCTTCTTCCAGGATGCGGTCCCATATTTCCGGCGCGTCCTCGCCCTTGCAGAAGATCTCGTAGCCGCGTTCGCCGGTATAGCCGGTGCGCGAGATCATCACCGGCTTGCCGAACAGCGAGGTCTGGATATGGCCGAAATAGGCGAGGTTGCGGATGCCCGCGACGTGCTTTTCCAGGAAGTCCACGGCCAGCGGACCCTGCAGCGACAGGTCGTGCATGTTGTCGTCGAACAGGACCGCGACGTTCCGGCCCGCGCCCGCGGTGGTCAACTGCTCGGTCCCGAGGCCGGTGCCGTGGACCACGAGGTAGTTGTTCGGGCCCTGCCGGTAGATCACGCAGTCGTCGATGAACTTGCCCGCGTCGTTCAGCATGCAGGCATAGACCGCCCGGCCCGGCATCAGCTTGGCCATGTTGCGGGTGGTGGCGCGCTCGATCACCTGGGTCGCGGCGGGGCCGGTGACATGGACCTTCTTCAGGCCCGAGACATCCATCAGCCCCGCCTTGGTGCGGATGGCCGTGTAGTCGTCGATCATCGGCTTGTCATAGGTCCAGGCGGTGGGCATCCCGTTCCAGTCCTCGAGATTCGAGCCGAGGGCGCGGTGACGGTCAGCCAGGGTCGAGATACGCCAGGAATTGGTCATCGGTTTTCTTCTCCGTGAAGTTGTTGAGCGATTGTTGCGTGGCAAGTTCCCGGAAATCAACTTCTATGTGAAAAATTATTACTCACAGGCAATATTCGGCAAGCCCGAGCCCGGCACCGGCAGGACGCGCCTGCCGGTGCCGGGTCTTTCCGCCTATCCGGGAAGGACGAAGAACCAGTTGGCCCACAGGACCACGGCGACCCCGCCCGCGAGCGCCAGATAGGGCAGGATTCCGGCCCTGCGCTCGCCCAGCTGACCGTCGTTCGACAGCCCGAGGTCATCCAGCGCGGCCTGCGGGAAGATGCCCTTGTCCACGACATAGTGCCGCCAGGCGAAGACCGGGATGATCAGGGCTGCGAAGATCGCCCCGGCCCACAGGGCGTTGGAATAGCCCCAGACCTTGGCCCCCGCCCCAAGGAACAGCGCGTTGACGAAGGCAAGCCCCGTGTTCAGCCCGATCAGCCAGGTCGGGGCCTTCCAAGGCCGCGGCAGGTGGGGCGAATCGATCCGGTGGATCCAGCCCGCGTTCAGGTTGAGGAAGTTGAACACCAGGTAGCCGACGTTCGAGATCGCGAGGACGTAGAAGTATCCGCCCGCGTCCGAGGCAAGCGCCAGCAGGAAGAGGTTGAAGACGATGTTCGTCGCCATCGCGCCCACGGGCGCGCCGTTCCGGTTCACCCGGCTCAGGTAGACCGGCAGCCAGCCGTCCAGCGATCCCTGGTAGAGCGTCCGCGCCGATCCCGCCATCGAGGTCATGATCGCCAGCATCACCGCCAGGATCATCAGCACCACGAACATGTGGACCCAAAGCTGGCTGCCGCCGACCATGCGGGCCAGCGCCTCGCCGATCCCGGTGCCGTCGACGATCCCCGGCGCAAGCATCGCCTCGTGACCGTAGACGCCCTGGAAGGTGAAGGGAATCAGCATGAAGAAGACAATGCAGAGCAGGCCCGAGTAGAAGATGGCCTTGAAGGTATCGGTCTGCGGGTTGCGCAGTTCGCGGGTATAGCAGACCGCGGTCTCGAAGCCGTAGGTGGACCAGGCGGCGATATACATGCCGCCGAGGAACAGGGTCCATCCGCCCACGTTCCATGCGCCCGGCTCGGCCGAATAGGCCGCCGCGGGCGGCACGATGTCGGTCACGTTCGCCCAGTTGATCGAGCCGGTCAGGATCGGGATGATGCCCACGGCCAAGAGCGGGATCAGCACGATCAGCGCAAGCGTCTTCTGCGCCGAGGCGGTCGAGGCGATGCCGCGCCACTGGATCAGGAAGATCACCAGCATGATCAGCGCGCCGATCACGAAGGTGGCGTTGAAATGCAGCGTGCCGAGGCCGGGGATCTGCAGGGCCGCGGCTTCCCAGACGCGGAAGGCGGGGGTCAGCGCCTCGATGGCATTGGCCGACAGGATGGCGTCGATGCCTTCCTGCGCGGTCCGCCCGGCATTGGCCCCCAGCCACTCGACCACGCGCGGGTCCGCGGCGGTGACGCTGCCGATATTCGCCTGCATCCAGTCCAGCACCGGGGCGCTGCCCGCCACGGGGATCGGGAACAGGGCGTTCAGGATGTAGCCCGCCGCGATGGCGCAGCCGAGCGACAGCACCGGGCTCCAGGCGAACCAGTTGCACCAGACGGACAGGGGCGCGACCAGCTTTGAATAGCGCAGCCAGGCCGTCGCGCCATAAACCGAGGTGCCGCCGGACTTGTTGCCGAACAGCCCCGCCATCTCGGCATAGGTGAAGGACTGCAGAAAGCCCATCGTCATCGAGACGATCCAGACCAGGAAGGCCGCCTTGCCGGCGACCCCGGCGATGCCCCCGATGCTGAACAGGACCAGCGGCGGGACGCCGGTGGCGACCCAGAAGGCCCCTTTCCAAGTCAGCGTCCGCTGCAACTCGTGCGGATGCGAGCTGCCCAGCGCCTCCCGTTCCGTGCTGATTAGTGTCATCGGCTGTGGTCTCCATCAGGTGACGCGGGATGCTGGCCTGCGGCGCGGTCGGTGGGATCGGGACAGGTGTGATCGGCAGCCGCCGACAGGCCGGCTGCGCGGGACGCGTCAGGGGTTTCTTGCCGTCGAGGGGGGTCCGTGGCCCGGATGCGCGGGACTCGGAAAGCGCCAGTCCTGGCGATGGCCGGCCATGCGGGCCGGCAAGGAACGTCCCGCGTCCGTCAGGCGGCGGGCGCAGGCGGGTTGCCCCGATGGGTGGGGCTGGTCGCGCCGGGAATGACGCGGCGCGATCGCTTGGGGTCGGGCAGCCGAAGGGCGGTGGCCAAGGGTCTTGGCAGGGTCGGTGCGGGCCGATGATCCGGCCTTCCGTTCCTGGTTCCGACCGCGATCCGGCTTGCCGTGGCAGGCAACTTATTTACCCAAAGGGAATATTGAGGTGCGACAATCTGTCAAGAAAGTTTTTTCTGCCGACGTGCAAAGCTTTCGTTGACCGCCGCCCTTTTGTTACCTCAAGGTGAAAAAAGTTTCATTTCGGTAAGGCGCATCCCTGCCCTGCCCCCTCCTGAAAAGAGGATATCCATCATGTGCGGAATTGTCGGATTGTTCCTGAAGGACCCCGGGCTTGAACCACGGCTCGGCGAGATGCTGACCGACATGCTGATCACCATGACCGACCGCGGCCCCGACAGCGCGGGCATCGCGATCTACGGCCGCGGCGAGCCGGGCCGGGCCAAGCTGACCATCCAGTCTGCCGACCCCGCGCAGGATTTCGCCGGGCTGGCCGAGGCGGTGAACGAGGCCATCGGGGCCGAGGCGCGGGTCGAGGTCAAGGACACCCATGTCGTGCTGACCGTTCCCGCCGAGAAGCTGCAGCAGGCGCGCGAGGCCGTGCAGACGATCCGCCCCGGCGTCACCGTGATGAGCGCGGGCGAGGAGATCGAGATCTTCAAGGAAACCGGGCTGCCCAAGGACGTGGCCGCCCGCTTCGGGGTCGACCGGATGGCGGGCACCCATGGTATCGGCCACACCCGCATGGCCACCGAATCGGCCGTCACCACGGCGGGCGCGCATCCCTTTTCGACCGGGTCCGACCAGTGTCTCGTCCACAACGGCTCGCTGTCGAACCACAACTCGGTCCGCCGCCGCCTCAAGGCCGCGGGCATGAGCTTCCAGACCGAGAACGACACCGAGGTCGCCGCGGCCTTCCTGACCCACAGGATGCACGAGGGCGATTCGCTCGAACAGGCGATGGAGGCGACGCTGACCGACCTCGACGGCTTCTTCACCTTTGTCGTCGGCACCAGGGACGGCTTCGGGGTGATTCGCGACCCGATCGCCTGCAAGCCCGCCGTGATGGCCGAAACCGACCAGTATGTGGCCTTCGGGTCCGAATACCGCGCGCTCGTCAACCTGCCGGGGATCGAGAATGCCCGCGTCTGGGAACCGGAGCCCGCGACCGCCTATTTCTGGGAGCGCTGAAGGAATGAACAATTTCGATTTCGACACCCGCGGGCTGCGCGCCGAGGCCGTGCCGCAGAACAGCATCGAAACCGGCACGCAGGTCTTCGACCTCGAAGCCCGGGGCCTGCGGGCGCTGAACGGCACGCTGCACGCCCTGCCGCCGGATACCAACGAGACAAGCTGGGAAATCGTGAACCCGCGGGGCAGCCATGCCATCGCGGTCGGCGTGAATGCGCCCCTCGACATCACCGTGCGCGGATCGACCGGCTATTACTGCGCCGGGATGAACAAGCTGGCCAGCATCCGGGTCCACGGCTCGGCAGGGCCGGGCGTGGCCGAGAACATGATGTCGGGCACCGTCATCGTCGAGGGCGACGCCAGCCAGTATGCCGGCGCCACCGGGCGCGGCGGGCTGCTGGTCATCAAGGGCAATGCCTCGTCCCGCTGCGGCATCTCGATGAAGGGCATCGACATCGTCGTGCATGGCAGCATCGGCCACATGTCGGCCTTCATGGCGCAGTCGGGCAACCTCGTCGTCCTGGGGGACGCGGGCGACGCCTTGGGCGATTCGCTCTACGAGGCGCGGCTGTTCGTCCGGGGCCGCGTGAAAAGCCTGGGCGCCGACTGCGTCGAGAAGGAGATGCGGCCCGAGCATCTGGAGGCGCTGGAGGATCTGCTGCGCCGGGGCGAGGCCGACGCCAAGGCCCGGCCGGAACAGTTCCGCCGCTACGGCTCGGCGCGCCAGCTTTACAACTTCAACATCGACAACGCATCCGCCTATTGAAGGTCCGGCCATGAACGAGCTTCCGCACACGCCCCCGAAGTATTCCTGGACCTTCTCGCCCGAGGTCAACGCCGACATCCGTCGCGCCGCCGCCTCGGGGATCTACGACATCCGCGGCGGCGGGTCCAAGCGGCGGCTGCCGCATTTCGACGACCTGCTGTTCCTCGGCGCCTCGATCAGCCGCTATCCGCTGGAAGGCTACCGCGAGCGCTGCGCCACCGACGTCTGGCTGGGCACGCGCCACGCCAAGAAGCCGATCCATCTGGATATTCCCGTGACCATCGCGGGGATGAGCTTCGGCGCCCTGTCCGGCCCGGCCAAGGAGGCGCTGGGCCGCGGCGCCTCGGCCGCCGGCACCTCGACCACCACCGGCGACGGCGGCATGACCGAGGAGGAGCGCGGCCATTCGAAGACGCTGGTCTATCAATACCTGCCCTCGCGCTACGGCATGAACCCCGACGACCTGCGCCGGGCCGATGCCATCGAGGTCGTCGTGGGCCAGGGCGCGAAGCCCGGCGGCGGTGGGATGCTGCTGGGCCAGAAGATCTCGGACAGGGTGGCGATGATGCGCAACCTGCCGAAAGGGATCGATCAGCGGTCGGCCTGCCGTCATCCCGACTGGACCGGACCGGATGATCTGGAAATCAAGATCCTCGAACTGCGCGAGATCACCGACTGGGAAAAGCCGATCTACATCAAGATTGGCGGGGCCCGGCCCTATTACGACACGGCGCTGGCGGTGAAGGCGGGCGCGGATGTGGTCGTGCTGGACGGGATGCAGGGCGGGACGGCGGCCACGCAGGACATCTTCATCGAGCATGTGGGCATGCCGATCCTCGCCTGCATCCCGCAGGCGGTGAAGGCGCTGCAGGACCTGGGGATGCACCGGCAGGTGCAACTGATCGTCTCGGGCGGCATCCGCAACGGCGCGGACGTGGCCAAGGCCATGGCGCTCGGGGCCGACGCGGTCGCGATCGGCACGGCGGCGCTGATCGCGCTGGGCGACAACGACCCCGCGCTGGAGGAGGAATACCGCAAGCTCGGCACCACCGCCGGCGCCTATGACGACTGGCACGAGGGCCGCGACCCCGCCGGCATCACCACCCAGGACCCGGAACTTTTCGGCCGGTTCGACCCGGTCCTCGGCGGGCGGCGGTTGACGAACTACCTCAAGGTGATGACGCTGGAGGCGCAGACCATCGCCCGTGCCTGCGGCAAGAATCATCTGCACAATCTCGAACCCGAGGATCTGTGTGCCCTGACGGTGGAAGCCGCGGCGATGGCGGGGGTGCCGGTCGCCGGAACAAGCTGGATCCCGGGGAGGACCGGCTACTGAGAACGCCAACAACAAGCGGGAACGGGGAGGTTAGCGCGAAGATGGCGAAGGATGAGGTTACAACGAAGACACGGGACCTGACCGCCTATGCCAAGGCAAACGGCGTCAAGTATTTCATGATCTCCTTCACCGACCTTTACGGCAGCCAGCGCGCCAAGCTGGTGCCGGCAGAGGTCATCAACGAGATGGTCCAGGACGGGGCCGGCTTTGCCGGCTTCGCCACCTGGCTGGATCTCACCGCGGCCCACCCCGACATGATGGGCGTTCCCGATCCCGAGGCCGTCATCCAGCTTCCCTGGAAGCCCGAGGTGGCCTGGATCCCCGCGAACTGCATGATGGAGGGTCGTCCGCTTGAACAGGCCCCCCGCAACGTCCTGCGCCGCCTGATCGACGAGGCCGCGAAGGACGGCTTGCGGGTCAAGACCGGGGTCGAGCCCGAGTTCTTCCTGCTGACCCCCGCGGGCGACCAGATCGCCGACATCTACGACACCGCGGAAAAGCCCTGCTATGACCAGCAGGCGATCATGCGGCACTATGACGTGATCGCCGAGATCGGCGAATACATGATGCAGATGGGGTGGGAGCCCTACCAGGCCGACCACGAGGACGCCATCGGCCAGTTCGAGCTGAACTGGAAATACGACGACGTGCTGCAGACCGCCGACAAGCTGTCCTTCTTCAAGTTCATGCTGAAGTCGGTGGCCGAAAAGCACGGGCTGCGCGCGACCTTCATGCCCAAGCCCTTCAAGGGCCTGACCGGGTCGGGGATGCACGCCCATATCTCGGTCTGGAACCTCGACGGGACCGACAATGCCTTCGCCGATCCTTCGCATGAACTGGGTCTCAGCGAGCAGGGCCATCACTTCCTGGGCGGGATCATGACCCACGCCTCGGCCCTGGCGGCGATCACCAACCCGACGGTCAACAGCTACAAGCGGATCAACGCGCCGCGCACGAGTTCGGGCGCGACCTGGGCGCCGAACACCATGACCTGGACAGGCAACAACCGCACCCACATGGTCCGCGTTCCCGGACCGGGGCGGTTCGAGCTGCGCCTGCCTGACGGCGCGGCAAACCCCTATCTGCTGCACGCGGTCATCCTTGCCGCCGGCATCGACGGCGTGCGCCGGAAACTGGACCCCGGCCCGCGCTGCGACCTGGACATGTACACCCAAGGCCACACCGTCACCGACGCGCCGAAGCTGCCCTTGAACCTGCTGGACGCCCTGCGCGCCTACGAGGCCGACACTACCCTTTGCGAGATGATGGGACCCGGCTTCTCGAAGGCCTATGTGAAGATGAAGCACCGTGAATGGGACAGCTTCGTGTCCCATTTCTCGCGCTGGGAACGGGAGCACACCCTGGACGTCTGAGATGGAGGAAGGCGATGCCCTCGGTTTATGACGAGATCGGCGGCTCGCCCGCCCTGCGGGCTCTGGTCGCGCGGTTCTACGACCTGGTCGAGACCGATCCGCGCGGCGCCGTCATGCTGGGCCAGCACCTGCGCGGCCACGGCATCGCCCATGTCCGCGAGGAACAGTTCGCCTTCCTGTCGGGCTTCCTGGGCGGCCCCCGCCTTTTCGCCGAGCGGCACGGCCACATGAACCTGCGCGAGTTGCACGACCACCTGCCGATCCGCCCGCAGGAGGCCGAGGACTGGCTGGCCCTGATGGATCGGGCCATCGCCGACACCGGCTTGGCCGGCGGCGCGATAGAACGTGCCCGCCCCGCCCTGCGCCGGGCGGCGCTGATGCTGGTCAACCGGCAGGCCGATGCCGGGACCGAACTTGAGACAGCGCAGGCTTCGGACCGGTAGAAGGACCGCTGCAACTGAGGGCTGCGCCGTGCCGGCGGCATGGAAGGCGCGGGTTTTGATGAGGAAGCCTGCCTTGCGGGCTTCTCTGCAGTGACGGCTCGACCTGCGGTTCGGGTTTCTGGGGGTCCGGTTCGGACGGCCCCGCAGAACAGGCGCATCAGGCGGCGGGGTTCAGCGACTGGTTCATCCATGCCTGCCTGCGCCTGCGCGGAGCGGACAGGCAGGGCTGGTCAAGCAACATGGCATCCATGATCCGGCGCTGCAGGAGGTGATGGAACCGCATATGGCCGAGCGGTCAGCCCATCAAGCCGGGGTCATTGCCCGGCAATTGCGGCACCTGTTCCATCAGCCCTCAGGGCCTTCGGCCCAGCGGTTCTGGCTGCGCCTGCGGCGGGCCAGGATCGACGAACTGCTGCGCCGGACGCGGCTGGCCGTGGCCGGAGTGGCCGCGCCTTGCGGCTTTGCCAAGGCAGCGCGTTTCCCCCTGTCATGCAAACCGGAAGCAGCGAGGCCCCAACGGACCGATGCCGTCAGGGCCGGGGGCGGCTGATCCGCAGCCGTCGGGCGGGGACCAGCCGCAGGCCATCATCGCGCCGGACAGGACCGGGGCGATGGCCCGGCTCGTCCTATTTCGCGCGGATGGCGAAAAGCTTGCGGACGGTTTCCTCGGTCTTCCAGATGCCGTCGAAGCCGGCCTCGACCAGGAAGGTGTCGCCGGCGACGTAGGTCTTCGGCTCCTGGTCCTTGTCGGTCAGAACCGCCCTGCCCTCGAACATGTGGATCAGTTCATCGACCTCGTACTTGACGCGGTAGCTGCCGGGGGTCGCCTCCCAGTAGCCGGTCAGGTACTTGCCGTCGTCGGACTGCCGCTCGATCCAGGTCTTCATGGTCGGCGAGCCCTCGACCGGCTGCCACCAGTCCAGATCGGTGGTGATCGGCTCCACATTCGGTTTCTGGTAGCTGCCGAACTTGATGATGGCCATGGTGATGCTCCTTTTCTGCGTGTTGCCCGGGTGCCGGGCAGTCATGTGTCCGCCCGCGCCAGCACCGGCACGGGCAGACAGGGATTGATCTGTCGGGGTTGTCAGCCCATGCGTTCGCTGGAATAGGAACTGGGCGAGGCCGGGAAGACCACCGTCTTGTTGCCGTTCAGGAAGACGCGGTGATGGGCATGGGCGTGGATGGCGCGGGCCAGCACCTGGCTTTCCACGTCCCGGCCGAGTGACACATAGTCCTCGGGCGATTGGGCATGGGTCACGCGGATCGTGTCCTGCTCGATG
>NZ_JAUNPC010000162.1 GCF_030536915.1 Paracoccus sp. (in: a-proteobacteria) | reverse complement strand
GAGCAGCGGATTGAAAATCCGCGTGTCGGCGGTTCAAATCCGTCTCCGGGCACCATTTAATCCTTCGAAAGACATAGGCTTCAGCCGAGCTGCTGTTCTCTTGCGTTCTGCTTGTGCAAGCAACACGCAAGCAGGTGGCACGGAAATACTGCGGCTTCCTGCCCCCCTTGACAGGTTCAGGGTTCGCAGTTGTCGGCCTGTGCAGGGCCGGGTCTCCACGCCACGGTTCCCGTGTGTCGACTGCTGATTTCATGCGCGCTTTTGTGGCCTTCATTGCTTCGAGTGTGGCCACCCATGGTGAATGCTGCAGCAAGTCGGCGCGGGATACGGGGCCGTGAGCGCCCCCTCATCACGGCTCGAAGCGTCGGCCAATAGGCAGGTGGTGAGCCGGCTGGCGCAAGGCATCGGCAAGCCGCTCCGGCCCGGCAGGATGGTGGCGCGGGCAAAAGGATGTGAGTGGCTGATCCGCAAGCCGATGCAGAAGGAAGATCATGCCCTTGCGGCGACAGGCCTCTGGAATGGGCATTCCGCCGGCTGATTGGCCGGCGGCTGCAGGTCACCAGATGAAATCATCCGCCCCCAATGCCGAAAGCGGGGTCCAGTCGATCCTCAGCAGGTCATCGCCGTGGCGGAAGGTGACATGGCCGCCCTCCTGCCGCAGATGGCCGCGTACATCGGCCCAATCGTCCAGTCCCGCAAAGCTGCGCAGGTCGATCCGGTCCTGCGCGGGATCGAAGTTGCGGATGGTATCCCGCCCGTCGTTGAAGATGAACAGGTCGGCGCCCGGACCACCGCGCAGCATGTCATTGCCGGGACCGCCGTCCAGCGTGTCGCTGCCCGCCTCGGCCGCCAGGTCGTCATTGCCCGTGCCGCCGCGCAGCAGGTCGTTGCCGGCGCCGCCGATGATGATGTCATGCCCGGCGCCGGAGTCGATGGTATCGTTGCCTTCGAGGCCATAGACCCGGTCGCCCCCGGCGCCCGAGCCCACGCTGTCGTTGCCGGCGCCCGCGTTGACCGTGTCCGATCCCGCGCCGCTTCGCACCGTGTCATTGCCGGTGCCGGCGTTGATGATGTTATGGCCGTCCCCGCCGTCGAGCAGGTCGTTTCCTGCCTCGCCCCACAGCAGGTCCTGGCCAGCCCCGCCTTCCAGCCGGTCATTGCCGTTGCCGCCATGCAGCGTGTCGTTGCCGGCGCCCCCGTAAAGCGAATCGTTGCCGCGGTCCCCGTGCAGCACGTCGTTGCCGGCGTTGCCGCGGATCACGTCGTTGACATAGGTGCCCGCGATACGGTCGTTGCCCGCGCCGCCGTTCACCGCCGGCAGGGTCAGCGGGCGGACCACGCCCAGGACATCGGTGCTGTTCGCCTGGGAAAGCTCGGCGCTGAAAGAGGCGACGATCTGGCCGGCCCCGTTGATCAGGGCATTGCCGCCGGTCATCTCGAAGTCGGGGTCGCCTTCGCTGATCTGGAAAGACCCGGTGATCGCCTGTCCCGTGGTCCCGAATACCCGGCCCATCAGCAGGCCGCCGTCGAACAGCCCGCCGATCGCATCCTTGATATAGTGGAAATAGGTCACGAGCACGCGCCCGGCGCCGAGATCCACGACATCCTGCAGGCTCTGGTTGCCGGCCTGCCGGTCCGAGTTGACCATCACCGGATTCGTGGCCCCGGTGCCGTTGGCGTTCAGCAGCCGGAAATAGACGTCGTCGGCATGGACGTTCTTCGGCTCGTCGCGATGCCAGGCGGCGGCCCAGCGCCCGGTGCTGAGGCCCGCGAGTTCCGAATGGCTCTGGTCCAGGCCGAACTGCTCCTGGCTGTGGGGGACGACGGGGGCCACGACCCGCGCGGGACCAAGGGCCGAGCCGTCGGCGCGATGAACCTGGGTCCAGATCGCATAGCCATCCTGCCCGTTCTGCGCCGTGCGCTGGTGCCAGCTGACCGCATAGGTCCCGTTGGCCCCCGCCGCGATGGAGGGGGCAAGATAATCCGCGCCGCGCCACGAGTTCACATAAACCGGGGCATTGTCCACCAGCAGGGTCGGGTTGCCCACCTGCGCGCCCCCGGCCCCGTGGCGATAGGCAAGAAGGTCATAGCGGCCGCCGCCCTCATCCCTTACGACCAGCGTGACCGACTGGCCATTCGACAGGGTGGTGATGTCCGCGGCGTAATGGTCCTTGCTGATGTTCGGCGTCAGTTGCCGCGCCGCCGCCCTGGGTGATCCGTCGGCGTCATAGAAGCGGATATAGCTGTCATAAAAGGCGTCCTCGTACCCGTTGACCGCCGAGGCCCCGCGGCTTTCGAAGATCACCGCGAAGCTGCCGTCGTTGAAGGCGGTGGCCGCCGGTCCGCGCTGGATGTCGGCGGTCAGGTTGTTGACGCGGACGGGGGCCGGGCTTCCCGCGCTCAGGTCCCCGTTCTGGAAGCGCATGTAGACGCCGAACGATGATTCCAGATTCAGGTCGGTCCAGAGCGTCACGAGAAAGCCGTTCTTCAACTGCAGGAGATAGGGATCTTCCTGCAGGCTCCGCCGGTCGTTGGACAGGAAATAGGTCGGCATCCCGGATGATCCTGACATATGGGAGGGGGCAGAGGCATCGTGCCAGCGATCCCCAGGTTCGCCAAGTCACCAGTTCGCTGCACGGCATGAAGATGCGCAGAGGGTCCGTGTCGGCCGGCACTGCCGGGGCACCTTTGTCATTTCCCATGCTCCGGTCAGGCGTTCATCCGAGCGGTCCTTTGCCCGGACCCTCGCGCAAGGCTTTTGCGCGGCATGGCCCTTGCCGTCCTGCTTGGCGGGTTCTTCGAGGAAGAGGGGGCCACGGAAGCAAGGAACCACGCGATCCGCCCAAGGTGCGATCGCGTGGTTGCTGACGGACAGGGCGCTCAGGCCGCGGCGCCGGGGATGGGCCGCCCGACGGTCAGGCCGCCGATCCGGCGCGCGATGGTCTCGGCATCGATGCCGAAATGGCGGTAGAGATCGCCGATGGTCCCGGTCTGGCCGAAATGCTCGACCCCCAGCGGGA
>NZ_JAUNPC010000075.1 GCF_030536915.1 Paracoccus sp. (in: a-proteobacteria) | reverse complement strand
ATGAGGCTGTCGCGGCGATGGCCGGGTTGCTGAGTCTGGGCTGGCAGGCCCCGGCGGGCCGCTGCAACATGGCCTTGCGCCGTTGCAGGGCTGAAGGGGCAGCCGTTACCGCTTGACGAACTTGAAGAAGCGGCTTTCCGAGCCGTCCTTGGTTTCCTCCTGGTGAAGAAAGGCCAAGCCGCGGTCCTCGAAGACCTCGAAGAACTCCTCCCACGGGATTTCCTCCAGCTTCTCGTCGCGCTCGGCGAAATCGACGCGCAGGATGCCCTCGCCGTCCTCGCCCTCGGTGCCCTTGACGACGGTGGGGATGCCGCCGCGCTTCTCGATCCACTCGCGGATCGTGTCGTGGTCGGTGGTGGTCTCGCTGGACGACATGGGTTCTCTCCCGCTCTGGCGTTGCGGACAGAACGTCATGGGCAGGCAGTCGTTCCTAGACGTCGCCGATGGGCGGGCCGGGGCGGGGCCAGCTGTCGATCTCGGCCGCGACAAGCTGCTGCAGCCGCCACATGTAGGGATCGTCCAGCCCGTGTTCCGCCAGGGCTGCGGCGGTGCGCTGCAGGTATTCGGCGCCCGACCCGGCATGGCCGCAGGCATGGGCCAGCCGCCGCGCCTGTTCCTCGACCGGCAGATGCACCAGCGTCTGGCCCACGGTGCCGGCGTAGAAGGTCAGCGCCTCCTCGGTCCCGCGTTCAGTTTCCACGGTGATCCAGCAGGTGTTCCGGACCAGTTCCTGCGCCACCAGTTCGCGCCGCAGGATGGCCCGCAGCGACTCGCGTTCCGTGCCCGGCGCGATCTCCATGACCAAGCCGGTGCAGGCGCCCCCCGGTTCCAAGGCCAGCATCAGGCCGGGGCAGTCGGGAGAGCCGCGCCAGTGATCCAGATGGATGCAGAAGCTGCGGTGCCAGCCGGGCGCGATGCCCTTGCGGATGCCGCCGACCTCGAAGCCGGGATTCCAGATCAGCGAACCGTAGGAGAAGATCGGCACTGGATGCGGCCGCCCGGCGGTCAGGTCCTCGGCCAGCGCGTCGAGATCGTCGTCGGTCAGCAGCGTCCACTGCGAGTCGTAGGGCGGCTCGTCCACCTCGCGGTGGGCGCGGGCGACATGGGCGGGGGTAAGGGCGAGCGTGGAGGCATTCTGCGTATCGCGGGGCATCGATCTTCCAGTTCATGGGCGGAGAGCGTCGCCCTGCGGCGTTCCCCGGCAAATATCATCGGCAATGCAGGCGAGCCATGTCCGAACGTCCGACGGCACCGCGCCAAAAGCTTTGCCCTGCCGGGGCTTTCCGCTTGGCACGAGGCTTGCCTTCCGTCCCATGTGGGGGGCAGAGTCCCCGAAAACCAAGGGGACAGAGATGAAACTCGCCATTCCGACCGTTGCGGTGGCCGCCGGCGCGGCCCTGCTTGTCGCCTGCGCGCCCGAGATGCGGGCCAGCACGGCGGCGCAGGATTACGCCACCTATTGCGCCTCGTGCCACGGCGCCTCGGGGCGGGGTGACGGACCGGCCGCCGCGGGGCTGACGCCGCGTCCGACCGACCTGACGACGATCAGCGCGCGTCACGGCGGCAGCTTCCCGCGCCTGCAGATGCTGGGCTGGATCAGCGGCTACACGATGGGCCGCAGTGAAAGCCACATGCCGGTCTATGGCCAACTGCTGGACGGCGAGCAGATCATGTATGACGCGGGTGACGGCAACCCGGCCCCGACCCCCGGCCGGATCGTCGGGCTGGTGGAGTATGTAGAACGGTTGCAGAAGTAACCGTGCCTTCCGGGCGGCGAATGTGCCGCCCGGCTTTCGGGGTTTGGATCAGACGTCCAGCCCCCCGTCCTCCACGAACTGCGCGTTCTCGCTGATATACTGGAACCGCAGTTCCGGCTTCTTGCCCATCAGGCGTTCGACCAGATCGCCCGTCTCGCCGCCTTCCTCCTCGTCGATGCTGACGCGGATCAGCTTGCGGCTGGCCGGGTTCATCGTGGTGTCCTTGAGGTCCTTGGCGTCCATCTCGCCCAAGCCCTTGAAGCGCTGGACGTCGATCTTGCCCTTGCCGCCGAGGCCCTTGGCCAGCCACGCCTCTTTCTCGGCGTCGTCGGCGACATAGACGCGGGCCGCCCCTTGCGTCAGCCGGTAAAGCGGCGGGCAGGCGAGATACAGGTGCCCCTTGTCGATCAAGGGCCGCATCTGGGTGAAGAAGAAGGTCATCAGCAGCGAGGCGATATGCGCGCCGTCCACGTCGGCGTCGGTCATGATGATGACCTTGTCATAGCGCAGGTCGTCCACCCTGAACTTCGTCCCCATGCCCACGCCCAGCGCCTGGCAGAGGTCCGCGATCTCCTGGTTCTGGCCGAGCTTGGACGAGGACGCCCCCAGCACGTTCAGGATCTTGCCGCGGATCGGCATGATCGCCTGCGTCTGGCGTTCCCGCGCCGACTTGGCCGAGCCGCCCGCCGAGTCGCCTTCCACGATGAACAATTCCGTCCCCTCGCGCGCGTTGGCCGAGCAGTCCACCAGCTTGCCGGGCAAACGCAGCTTCTTGGTCGCCGATTTTCGCGCGGTCTCTTTTTCCTGACGGCGGCGCAGGCGCTCCTCGGCCCGCAGCACGAGGAAGTCGAGGATCGCACCCGCCGACTTGGTGTCCGCCGCCAGCCAGTTGTCGAAATGGTCGCGGACGGCGCCCTCTACCAGCCGGGCGGCCTCGGTCGTGGCGAGGCGGTCCTTGGTCTGGCCCACGAACTCGGGTTCCGCGATGAAGCAGCTGACCAGCGCGCAGCCGCCGGTCAGCAGGTCGTCGCGGGTGATGTTCTCGGCCTTGCGGTTCTTCGTGAGTTCCCCATAGGCGCGGATGCCCTTGAGGATCGCGGTCCAGAAGCCCGCCTCATGCGTGCCGCCTTCGGGCGTGGGGACGGTGTTGCAGTAGGACTGGATGAAGCCGTCGCGCGAGGGCGTCCAGTTGATCGCCCATTCGACCTTGCCGGGCACGCCGAAACGCTCGCGGAACTCGACCAGCCCGGCAAAGGGCCGGTCGGCATAGGTGGTCGCCTTGCCGATCTGTTCGGACAGATAGTCCGACAGCCCGCCGGGGAAGTGGAAGGTCGCCTCGCGCGGGGTCTCGCCGTCGTCGATCTCGGTCTTCCAGCGGATTTCCACGCCGGAATGCAGGTAGGCCTTGGACTTGACCATCCGCATCATGCGCGAGGGCTTGAGGCGATGGTGGCCGAAGATCTGCTCGTCGGGGTGGAAGGTCACGGTGGTGCCGCGGCGGTTCGGGGCGGGGCCGACCTTTTCCACCGGACCCTGCGGGATGCCGCGGCTGAAACTTTGCCGCCACAGCTCGCGGTTGCGGGCGACCTCGACCACCATGCTGTCGGACAGCGCGTTCACGACCGAGGCGCCGACCCCGTGCAAGCCGCCCGAGGTCTGGTAGGCGCCCTCGGTGAACTTGCCGCCCGCGTGCAGCGTGCAGAGGATCACCTCCAGCGCGGACTTGCCGGGGAACTTGGGGTGCGGATCGACGGGGATGCCGCGCCCGTTGTCGCGCACCACGACCGAGTGGTCGGCGCGCAACTCGACCTCGATGCGGCTGGCGTGGCCGGCGACCGCCTCGTCCATCGCGTTGTCGAGGATTTCCGCCACGAGGTGATGCAGCGCGCGTTCGTCGGTTCCGCCGATATACATGCCGGGGCGCTTGCGGACGGGTTCCAGCCCTTCCAGCACCTCGATCGAGGCGGCGGAATAGCTGTCGGTGGCCGCTTGCGCGCCCGAAAGAAGGTCGTCGGACATGGGTATTCTTGCCTGTGATGATGCGGCGTCATGCCACGAAGGGGCGGGTCGGGGCAATCCTGCCCCGGCCGGGGCGGCGGTTCACGCCCGCTCGCGCAGCCACTCGGCCAGTTGGCCGTCGTCGATATGCCCTTGGGCGAGGGCGATGATCTGCTGGCCTGTTTCCTCGATGGTCGCGCGCGGACCTGTGCCGCCGTTCAGCCGCAGGCACATCAGCATGATGCGATAGGCGGTCCGCTTGTTCGCGTCGTTGAAGCAATGGCCCTGCGCGATTGCCGCGGCATAAGCGGCCGCGAGGTCATAGACATCGCCGACCAGCCCGTAATGCACGCGATTGTCCACGCGTGCCAACGCGCCTTCCAGCGATTTGTCGCGCGCTCGACCCTGCAGTTCACCGGGGTTCAGCACGATGTCATGCGCTTTCTCGACCAGTTCGGCCGGGATCAACATCCAGTCCATTCTGCAGGTGCCTTACTTGTCGCGCAGGTAGTCGAGCACGGGCTGCGCCTCTGCCCGCGTCTCTTCGAAGACGCGCATGAACTCGTCTTCGGTGGCATAACGCGGCTCGGACACCGTCGCCGCCTCGGGCACCAGATACCCCACCAGCGCCGAGTTCCGCAGGATCGCCACCGGCTTGCCGCCTGAGCGTTCCAGCACCTTATGCGGCTCGCGCAGTTCGGTCATCGTGGCGATGTGGTTGGTCAGCAGACGGGTCATGGTTATGGCTCCCAGAGAGACGCCACCAATATAGATACTGCAGTATGTATTTCAATGTTCCTCTGCCACACGCGCTTCCCACATCTTCTGGAACGCGGGTCGGTCGTGACAAGCCTTCAGCCATGCCTGCACGGCCGGGAACTGGCCCATCAACTCGCCGTAACCCTCGGCATAGCGGATGATTTCCGCCATGTTCAGGTCGGCCACGGTGAAGCGGTCGCCCACCAGATGGCCGTGTGTCGCCAGATGATCCTCCAGCACCTTCATCGGGCGGACCAGCCGTTCGGCCGCGTCGGCGATCAGGGCGGCGTCCTCGCCCGACTGCTCGCGGCCGGTGCGCAGCATCATGATTGTCAGGGCGTCCGGCTCGATCGCCGTCGCCGCGTAGAAGGACCATTGCAGCATCAGCGCCTCTTCGGCGGCATCGCGGGGCGCAAGCTCGCCGCCGTGCTTCTTTGCCAGATACAGCGTGCAGGCGAGCGATTCCGACAGCACCAGCCCCTCATCCTCGATCACAGGGATCGCGCCAGCGGGCGACAGCGCAAGGAAGGCAGGCGAGTGCGTGTTGACCGGCGCATCCGGCGCGTCGGGGAAGGGCAGCTTGTAGGCCTGGATCACCGGCTCCTGCCGGAACGGCAGGCCGAGTTCGTGGCAGAGCCAGATGATGCGCGAGGCGCGGGACCGGGTGACGCCGTGGATGGTCAGCATGGGAAAACCTTCGGGCCGGAAAGCGGCTGCGCGCCCATGAAAGGCCCCCGGTGCGCGGCGTCAACAGGAAGGAAGTCCAACCCCCCGTTTCCACTCGCAATCCCCTTTGGACAGGAATAAAGCGGCAGCCAGCAACCGGCGGATGACCCGCCCCCATGAGGACAAAGATGGCCGCAGAACCGCGCATCATCACCACGACCGAGGAACTCGCCCAGTTCTGCGAACTCGCCAAGCAGCAGCCCTATGTGACGCTCGATACCGAGTTCCTGCGCGAGCGGACTTATTATTCCAGGCTCTGCCTGATCCAGATGGCCCTGCCGCCCGCGTCGGGGCCAAAGGCCGAGGGCGGTCCCGCCACGCTGGTCGATCCGCTGGCGCCGGGGCTGTCGCTGGAACCGCTCTATGACCTCTTTCGCCACACCGCGACGGTCAAGGTCTTCCACGCCGCCCGGCAGGATCTGGAGATCTTCTTCCACGACGCCGGGATCTTCCCCGATCCGCTGTTCGACACTCAGGTCGCCGCCATGGTCTGCGGCTTCGGCGAGCAGGCGGGATACGAGACGCTGGTCAAGCGGATCGCCAAGCAGCCGCTCGACAAGTCCTCGCGCTTCACCGACTGGTCGCGCAGGCCCCTGACGCCGGCGCAGGCGGAATACGCCTTGGCCGACGTGACCCATCTGCGGGCAATCTATGAATTCCTGTCAGGGCAGTTGAAGAAGACCGGCCGCGACGCATGGGTGGCCGAGGAAGCCCAGGCGCTGGTCAACCCGGAAACCTATATCAGCCGCCCCGAGGATGCCTGGGAACGGGTGCGGACGCGCTCGGGCTCGCCGCGCTTCCTAGCGGTGGTGCGCGAACTCGCCCGGTTCCGCGAGATCCATGCTCAGACCCGCGACATCCCCCGCTCGCGCGTGTTCAAGGACGATGCGCTGATCGAGCTGGCCTCGACCAAGCCGCTGACCGAGGATGACCTTGGCAAGTCGCGCCTGCTGCTGCGCGAAGCGCGGCGCGGCGAGATCGCGCAGGGCATCCTCGAGGCCGTGAGGGTGGGGATCGAGGCGACCGACCTGCCGAAGGTCGCGCCTGACGAGCCGGGGAAGCCCGGCAACGCGGCGCTGTCGCAACTGCTGCGGGTGCTGTTGCAGGCCAAGGCCGATGCGGCGGGAGTGGCGCCCAAGCTGATCGCCTCGTCATCCGAACTGGACGCCATCGCCACGGGCGCGCGTGACGTGCCCGCGCTGTCGGGCTGGCGCGCCGAGGTCTTCGGCGAGGACGCGCTGCGGCTGGCCCAGGGCAGGATCGCGCTGTCGGCGCAGGGCGGGGCGGTGCGGGTCGTCGCCGTCGGCTGACCAAGGGGGTCAGCCGCCGCGGTCCTCGGGGTCGTCCTTCGCCTTGAAGCGCCGGGCCATGGGGCTCAGCAGCAGGTGGATCAGCAGCAGCACGACCATCGCGAAGACGGTGGCCAGCGCCGCCAGCAGGATGTCGCCCACCCCGCAGCAGAGCCCGATCGCGCCGCATAGCCACATGGACGCGCCCGTGGTCACGCCCCGGACGCTTGCCCCGGTGATGATGATCGACCCCGCGGCCAGGAAGGCCACGCCCGAGGTCACGGCCTCGATCAGGCGCAGGGGGTCCATCTGCAGGCGCGCATCCGGGGCGGCTTCGAAACTGGTCAGTTCCATCGCGACGATGGCGAAGGTCGCGGCGGCAAGCGAGATCAGCATATGCGTCCGCAGGCCTGCGGCGCGGGCGTTCACCTCGCGGTCCCAGCCGATGATGCCGCCAAGGACAAGGGCGGCGACCAGCCGGATGGCCGCGACCTCAAGCGGCATCGAGTCCAGCGGCTCGAAGGCGCGTGAGAGTTCAGCGATGAGAGAGTTCATCTGTGCCTGCTGTCTCAAACGCCGGTCCGGCGCGGTTTCCTTAGACTTTCCGCGCGGCCTTTTCGTCCACGCCCGAACGGCCCTCGCGGCGTTCCAGTTCAGCCATGACATCGGACAGCGGGACATCCCGCGCGGCCAGCATGACCAGCAGGTGATACAGGACGTCGGCGGCCTCGGCCGTCAGGCGGGCGCGGTCGCCGCGCACGGCCTCGATGATCGCCTCGACGGCTTCCTCGCCGAACTTCTCGGCGCATTTCTCGGGGCCTTTCGCCAGAAGCTGGGCGGTCCAGCTTGAGGACGGATCGGCGCCCCGGCGGGACGCGATAGTGGCGGAAAGACGGTCCAGGGCGGTCATTCCAGCCTCACGGGGATGCCGGCGGCGGCCATGTGGGCCTTTGCCTCGGCGATGGTATGGGTGCCGAAGTGGAAGATCGAGGCGGCCAGCACGGCGCTGGCATGGCCGTCGCGGACGCCTTCGACGAGGTGGTCCAGCGTCCCGACCCCGCCCGAGGCGATCACGGGGATGTCCACCGCATCGGCGATGGCGCGGGTCAGCGGGATGTTGAAGCCCGCGCGGGTGCCGTCGCGGTCCATCGAGGTCAGCAGGATTTCCCCCGCACCCTTGCCCGCGACCGTGCGGGCGAATTCGACGGCATCGATGCCGGTCGGGCGGCGGCCGCCGTGGGTGAAGATTTCCCAACGGCCGGGTTCCACGGTCTTGGCGTCGATGGCACAGACGATGCACTGGCTGCCGAAGCGGTCGGCCGCCCGCGCGATCACGTCGGGATCGGCGACTGCGGCCGAGTTGAACGACACCTTGTCGGCGCCTGCCAGCAGCAGGGCCCGCACATCCTCGGGCGTCCGCACGCCGCCGCCCACGGTCAGCGGGATGAAGCACTGTTCCGCCGTGCGGGTCACGAGGTCATACATCGTGCCGCGGTTCTCATGCGTGGCATGGATGTCGAGGAAGCAGAGCTCGTCCGCCCCCGCCGCGTCATAGGCGGCGGCGGCCTGCACCGGGTCGCCCGCGTCGATCAGGTCCACGAAATTGACGCCCTTGACCACGCGGCCATCGGCCACGTCGAGACAGGGGATGATGCGTATCTTCAGCATGTAGGCCTGATAGCGCGGGCAGGAGACGGGGGGAAGTGGCGGCTGCGGCTGAAAGGGCGCAAGGGGACACTCTGCCCCTCCGCCCCGCTGCGCGCGTGAATGGGGTCCCGCCCCCGTTCACCCCCCAAGATATTTGGGACCATCCGAAAGGCCGGCGGTCAGACGACCAGCGCGGCGAGGCCCAGGCTGATCGCAGCCGTGGCGGCGGTGTAGTCCAGCCAGATGCGGGTCAGCAGGAAATCCGTGCCGCGACGCGGACTGGTCCAGCCACCGGCCGAGCGCAGCGCGTTCGAGGCCAGCATCGCAAGCCCGATGGCGGCATGGACGAAGACATAGGCCGCAAGCCCGTTCAGCGTGGCTCCCAGCGCATGGATGTGCGGGTCGGGCAGGTGGCCGCTGGCGGGCAGCCAGAAGGCCAGCGCCGTCGCACCCGCCAGCGCGCCTGCGGTGAGCAGCATCCAGCGGCCCTTCGGCTGGTCCCTGTCATTGGCGCGGATCGTGGCGCGGGACAGGCCCGCCGCCAGTGCGATCAGCGCGACCGCCGCCATGGCCGCCAGCGCCACGCCGGGGCCGCGCATGGCCATCGCCTCGGCCGGCGGCGGCCAGTTGGGCGCGGTCAGGCGCAGGTAGAGGACGCCGAAACCCAGCGAGGCGAACATCGCCCCGTTTGCGATCAGCGTGACGCCGAGGCCCCAGGCGGGCAGCGAGTTCCTGACCTCGGGATGGGGCGGCAGCGAAAGGCCCCGGCCCGCCGGCAGCGGCCCGTGGTCGCGGTCCAGCCCCGCCCCCTGCGCCGACAGGATGAACAGAGCCGCCAGCACCAGCGCGATACCGGCGGCCAGCAGATAGGCCTTGAACAGCAGGCAGAGGATGCCCGCAAAGGTCACAAGGCCTTGGATCAGCGGCATGTAGGTCCGCGGCGGCAGCACCGCGAAATGGTCCGGCCTGCCCGAGACGGTGTCCACGACCATCGTCTCCATCCAGCCGCGGGGCCGCGCCAGATAGCCGTCGCCCGCCGCAAGCTGCGGGCCGAGGACGCTTGGTTCCAGCTTGTCGGCGCGGCTGTCGATATGGGGCAGGGCGCCGAAGGCATAGCTGGGCGCGGGCGTGGGGGTGGCCCATTCCAGCGTCCCTGCCTTCCACGGGTCGCGGCGGAAACGCGGCCCGTGCCGGCGCGTCAGGATCACGTCCAGCGCCACCAGCCCGAAGCCCATCGCCTGGATGAACCCTCCGACCGAGGAGATCAGGTTCAGCACCGCCCAGCCGTCGTCCCAGAAATAGCTGTGGACGCGGCGCGGCATCCCCAGAAGCCCCGTCAGGTGCATCAGCAGGAAGGTGCCGTTGAAGCCCAGGAAGATCAGCCAGAAGGCCGGGATCGACAGGCTGTGGACCGACATCCGCCCGGTCAGGTGCGGCAGCCAGTAGTAAAGCCCCGCCAGCGCGCCGAAGACGAGGCTGCCGATCAGCACGTAATGCAGGTGGGCCACGACGAAATGCGTGTCATGGACCTGGAAGTTGAAGGGGACGACGGCGACCATGACGCCGGTCAACCCTCCGTTCACAAAGATGACGAAGAAGCCCATGACATACAGCATAGGCACGCTGCGGACGACCTTTCCCATCGCCATGGTCGCGATCAGCGCGAAAAGCTGGATCGCTGTCGGCAGCACCACCGCGCCCGAACTGACCGCGAAGAAGTCCAGCGCCAGCTTGGGCATCCCCACGGTGAACATGTGATGCGCCCAGATCAGGAAGCTGATGACCCCCATGGCGATCACGGCGGCAACCACCGCCTTGTAGGCGACCAGCGGCCGGCGGGCGAAGGTGGGGATTAGCGTCGCCAGCATCCCGGCGGCGGGCAGGAAGATGATGTAGACCTCGGGGTGGCCGAAGATCCAGAACAGGTGCTGCCACAGCAGCGGATCGCCACCGCGCGTCGGATCGAAGAAGGGCAGGCCGAAGGCGCGCTCGGCTTCCAGCATCAGGGACCCGGCGATCAGCGGCGGAAAGCCCGCGACGATCATCAGCGCCGTCACCAGCATGTACCAGGCGAAGACCGGCATCCGTGCCAGCGACATGCCCGGCGCCCGCATCCGCAGGACGGTGACGGTCAGTTCCACCCCGATCGAGACGGCCGAGATCTCGACGAAGGTGATCCCCAGCAGCCAGATGTCCGAGTTGATGCCGGGCGAATACACGTCCGACGACAGCGGCGTGTACATGAACCAGCCCGACATCGGCGCGACGCCCAGGACCAGCGCGGCCAGCAGCGTCAGCCCGCCGAACAGGTAGCACCAGTAGCCGTAGGCGGTCAGGCGCGGAAAGGCGAGGTCGCGCGTCCCCAGCATCTTCGGCAGCAGGTACATCGCGATCCCCTCCAGCAGCGGGATCGCGAACAGGAACATCATCACCGTGCCATGCATGGTGAAGACCTGCGCATAGGCCGGCGCGTCAAGGAAGGCGGTGTCGGGCGTCGAAAGCTGCGCCCGGATGAGCATCGCCAAGAGCCCGCCCACCGCGAAGAAGAAGCAGGCCGTCAGCATGATGCGGATGCCCAGCGTCGTGTGGTTCACCGCCGACAGCCGCTGGAAGCCCCGCCCCGAGGTCCAGATCGCCTCCAGCGCCTTGTGGCGTTCAAGAGGCGACAGCCCGTCCTCGGGCGCGGACGGGGCAGGGGTGGGCGCCGTGGTCATGGGGCGGAATCTCTCGGGATCGTGGTGGGGATGTCCTCGGGCGGCGGCGCGGGCGAGCCCTCGCCTTGCGCCGAGGGCGGCAGCGCGGGCGGCATTGGATCGGGACCCGGCGCGGTTTCGGGCGCGCCGCCGATGGGGCCGCCCGCCCCGGGCATGGGCATCGGCGGCGCGGGCGCCGCGGCGCCGGCCGCGCTGGGCGGCACCCATTCGGGCGCGGGATCGGGGGCGCGGCCCTCGGCCAGCGCGGTCAGGGCGGCGGCGTAATCCTCGGCCGTGCGGACATCGACGACAAAGCGCATGAGCTGGTGGCCCTGCCCGCAGTATTCGGAACACTGCCCCTCGATCACGCCGGGGCTGTCGGCCTGGATCAGCGTCTCGTTCACATGGCCGGGGATGGCGTCCATCTTGCCCGCGAGCCGCGGCGCCCAGAAGGAATGGATCACGTCGCGGGCGGTGATCTCCAGCCGCACGGGCTGGCCCGCGGGCAGGTAAAGGGTGCCCTGGCTGGTGGCGCCCGGAACCTCGGGATAGGTGAAGGTCCAGGCCCACATCGCGCCCTCGACCTCGATCCGGGTGGGTTCGTTGCCGTCGGGCAGTAGCCGTCCGGTCAGGACGACCGACCAGATGAACAGCGGGATCATCACCGCCAGCGGCAGCACCAGCCCCCCGCCGATCAACCATGTCTTGAGCGATACCCGGTCGAGCCGCCAGCGCGCGGACATGACCGCCAGCACCAGCAGGACCATGCCGATCCAGATCGCCAGCATGACCGCCAGCATCACGCGGCCCAGGAACCCGATCCCGGCCGCCGAGGGGCCGAGTGGATCCAGCGCCGACAGCGGCGCGTTGCACCCTGCGGTCACAAGCACGGCCCCACCAGCCAGCATGACCGGACGCAGCCCGAGGAGAAAGCGATGAGCGACACCGACCAGAAGCCGGGGAAGGGCAGCAATGCCCCGATGGGTGGCAGCCAGAACCCGCTGAGCCCGCCGGTCCAGGAACTCGACACCGGCTCGGCCATCGCCTTCATCGGCCACCCGGTCCACGCGATGCTGGTGCATTTCCCCATAGCCTTCGCCATGGTCGTGCTGGGCTTCGACGTTCTTTACTGGGTGTTCGGCGATCCCTTCTTCGCCCGCGCGGCGACTTGGGCGGTGGGCGGCGGCTTCCTTGCGGGCGTGATCGCCAGCCTCGTGGGCCTTGCCGAGGTGCTGCTGGTCCCCGGCATCCGCCTGCGCGGCGCAAGCTGGAGCCATGCGGTCGCGGCGCTGACCTTTCTGGCCGTGATCGGCGCGAACTGGGGGCTGCGGCTGGACGGCACCCGCCCGATCCTGCCCGACGGGCTGTTCCTGTCGATCCTGGGCGCGCTGACGGTTGGGGTGGCCGGCTATCATGGGGGCAAGCTCATCTTCGATCATGGTGTCGGGATCATGGTTGCGTCCGACGACTGAAGGCCCAGCGGACCGGCCAGCGCGCCCGGCTGGAACAGGCCGGGCGCAAGCCCCGACCATTCCAGCGGCGGCTTCATCAGCACCATCATCAGGATGCCGATTGCGCCCAACCCGATCAGCCCGTTCAGCAGGATGGCCCGCCCCGGCGTCAGCCGCAACTCGCGCGGATTGATCTTGCCCTCGGGGTCCTCCTCGATGGGATCGTCGGCGAAGACCCGCACCATGGTCCGGGCACAAAGCACATGGCCCGCCCCCAGCAGCACGACAAAGCCCAGCTTGGCGGTGAACCAGGGCGAATAGGTTTCACGCAGGAAGATCAGACCGATGCCGGAACTGATCGCCAGCACCGCGGCGGGCGAGACCAGCCCGATATGCAGCATCCGCCCCATCGCATGCAGCCGGTGCAGCGCGCGCTGACCGCCGCGCCGGGTGATGCCCCGCCGCTGCGCCATCAGCCATGGCAGGGCGATCAGCCCGCCGACCCAGACGGCGATGGCGCCGAGATGGATAAATTTCACAAGGCCCAGAAAGGCATCCGAGTCGAGGATGTCCCGCACCGCGTCGATGAAGGCCGGAATCACCGGGGCGCTTCCGCAGGCTCGGGCGCGGCCTCGTCGGCAAGGCGGGCGGCCTGCCACAGCAGCGCGGCCATATAGGGCAGGGCGCCCACGACCCACATCAGCAGGCCGGCGAACTGCTGGTCCGCAAGCGGGCTCAGGCCCCAGGCCTCGGTTGTCAGAAGATGCGCCGCGTAAAGCGGTTGGCTCGCAAACAGGATGATGGCCCCCAGCATCCCCATCTGCACAAAGGTCCCGCCTGCGGCGACCGCCGCGCCGCCGCGGTCGGAAGACAGGATATGCAGCCACACGGCGGCCGCGGTTCCGGCCAGCGTGGCCTGCATCAGCCAGTAGCCCGAAGTCGTCGCCAGCGCCCAGGCATAGGGGCCGGGCGCGTGCCAGGCCCACATCGCCGCCGCGTGCAGCAGCACCGCGCTGCCCACCCCGACGACCCGCATCCGGTCCCGCAGCGCCGGCGCCAGCCCCAGCAGCGCCAGCGGGACGATGGCGGCAGAGAGCAGCACATGATGCGCCACCCGCGCCGAGAACAGCGCCGAGGTCAGGTTGCACAGCGGCGAGACGAAGACGAGAA
>NZ_JAUNPC010000074.1 GCF_030536915.1 Paracoccus sp. (in: a-proteobacteria) | reverse complement strand
CGCCACATCAACCGGCTGATCGAGCCCACGGCGGGCGAGATCGTGATCGACGGGCAGGACGTGGTGGCGATGACGCCCGCCGAGCTGCGCGCCTTCCGCCGCCACAAGACGGCCATGGTGTTCCAGAAATTCGCCCTGCTGCCGCATCGCACGGTCTTGGACAACGTGGCCTACGGGCTGGAAATCCAGGGCATCCCCGAGGACCGCCGCCACCGCACCGCGAAGGGGTGGATCGAGCGGGTGGGGCTGGCCGGCTATGAAAGCCGCTATCCCAACCAGTTGTCGGGGGGCATGCAGCAGCGGGTGGGGCTGGCCCGGGCGCTCGCCAACGACGCGCCGATCCTGTTGATGGACGAGGCATATTCGGCGCTGGATCCCCTGATCCGTTTCGATATGCAGACGGTGCTGCTGGACCTGCAGCAGGAGTTCCGCAAGACCATCATCTTCATCACCCACGACTTCGACGAGGCGCTGCGGATCGGCGACCGCATTGCCCTGCTGCGCGACGGCTCGATCATCCAGGAAGGCACGGGGCAGGAGATGGTGCTGCAGCCCGCCGACGACTATGTGTCGAGCTTCGTCCAGCACGTTGACCGCGCCAAGGTGGTGCAGGTCGCATCCGTGATGCAGCCGCTGATGGCAGGGGCGCAGGGGCCTGCCATCCCCGGCCGCGCCAATCTGGGCGAGGCGATCCGCATGATGTCGGCCGAAGGCGTGGACCGGCTGACGGTGCTGGATCAGGCAGGCCGCGCCATCGGGCTGATGCCGATGACGCGGGCCGTTGAGGTCGCCGCTGGGGGCAGTTGAGAAAACGGCCTGACCCGTAAGGGCAGGCCGTTGCCGCATCCCGTCGAGAGAACCCGCCCATGACGGGCGGCTTTTTCAGCGCTCGATCACCAGATCGCTGAGCGGGCGCGAGCAGCAGGGCAGGAACATTCCTGCGTCGATCTCTCGCTGACGGATGCCGCCGCCGTGCTTCATGTCCACGCTGCCGCTGACCAGCCGCGACTTGCAGGTGCCGCAGATGCCGTTGGCGCAGGAGGACGGGATGCGGACGCCCGCCTTCTTGGCGCAGGACAGGACCGTCTGTTCCACCCCGACCTCGATGGTGCGGTTCTGCTTGGCGAACTGGACCTTGAAGGTCCGCGTCGCCGGTGCGGCTTCGGGCAAGGGCGCTTCCAGCACCGCCGCGTCGAAGCTTTCCTCCAGATACCGGCCCGGCGGCACGCCGAGGCTTGCGGCGATGGACCGCGCCGCCGCCATGAAGGGCGCGGGCCCGCAGCACATCACCACCCGCTCGGCCATGTCCGGCACCGCCAGCGCCATCAGTTCCGCCGAGATGCGCCCCGTGAGGCCGGGCCAGGCAGGCTCGCCCCCCCGCGCCTCGGGCAGCAGGAACAGCCGCAACCCCTTGATGCGGCCCGCCAGCAACGCGAGTTCTTCGCGGAAGACAAAGTCCTGTGGCGTCCGGCCCGCGTGCAGGAACACCACGTCCGAAACCTCGGCCGTATCCGCGATCTCGCGCAGCATCGACATCACCGGCGTGATCCCGGACCCGCCCGACAGGAACAGATATTTCCGTGTCTCGGCCACCGGCCGCAGGAAGGTCCCGCGCGGCCCCTGCGCCCGCACCGATGCCCCGGGCGTCAGGTTGTCGTGCAGCCAGTTCGACACCACGCCGCCCGCCACGCGCTTGACCGTGATGGTGAAGCTGCCTGGCCGCGTGGGGGGCGAGGAGATGCTGTAGCAGCGGCTTTCCACCGCGTCGCCCACCGGGAAGTCGAACAGGAAATACTGCCCTGCGCCGAAGCGGAACTGCTTTCCCGCGGGCGAAACAAAGGTGAAGCTGCGGACATCATGGGTTTCCTGATGAACCGCGACGCAGCGCAACTGGTCGTCGGCCTCGGGGTCCCACCAGCCGGCGGGCGGCGCCTGCACCTCAGTAGCCATGCGCGCGCATCCGGTCCACATACCAGCCCGCGAACCAGTTCAGCTGGGTCTCGGTGAAGGGCGAATAGACCCCCGGCACATAGGCGGGGTCCGACACCCCCGCGTGCGACCGTCCCACCAGCGATCCGTCCTGTTCGTTGGTGGCAACCCAGACGCTGGTCAGCTTGTCGAAGTCATAGTCCACGCCTTCGACCGCGTCCTTGTGGACCAGCCATTTCATCCGCAGCATCGTCTTGTCGGGACCAATCGGGATCACCATCGCGGTGATGATGTGGTCGCCCATGAAATGGTGCCAGCTGTTGTGGCCCCACAGGTGCATGTCGCCCAGGTCCTTGCGGCCGATCCCCAGCAGCTTCGACACGGCGGCCGTCGCATCCGGCGTCTGCGATTCGCCCGCGCCGGAAATGATCAGCCGCTGGGTGCGGAAGTTGGTGCCGCAGTTCGTCAGTTGCTCGATGGCGGCGGAAGGATGGCCCTGCGCCTCCCACTCGGCGGTCTGCGCCTCATACATCGCCTCGTGCCGGGCGGCGGTCTCGCGGTCCTCGGGCGAAAGGCTTTCGGGGTCGAAGCCGAAGTCGAGGTCGATGAAGGAGACGCAAAGCTCGGGGTGGTTGGCCGAGCAGTGATAGCACTCGCGGTTGTTCTCCATCGTCAGCTTCCAGTTGCCGTTCTCGATCAGGTCGGTCTGGTGGGCGACGCGGGTGTTCTTCAGGTCATAGGGCAGCAGGCGCTCACGCCCCACGGCCTCCAGCGCGGCGATGTCGGCAGGCGGGTCGTCGGACAGGCAGACATGGATCAGCCCGCCGATGTTGCGGAAGTTAACGGGCCTGAGGCTGTTGCAGGTCTTGTCGAAATCTTTGCCCATGTGGGGGGCATGGGCCAGTTCGCCCGTCAGTTCGTAGGTCCACTGATGATAGGGGCAGACGAGCTTCGACACGACCGAAGGCCCCGGATCGAGGATGCGCGCGCCGCGGTGGCGGCAGACGTTGTGGAAGACCCGCAATTCGCCGTCGTCGTCGCGCAGCATGATCAGGCTGGACCCGCCGATCTCGATCGCCATGGCGTCGCCGGGTTCGGGAACGTCGCATTCCGGGCCGACGTAGATCCAGTGGTTGCGGAAAAACACCTCCATGTCCGCCTGGAACACGTCCTCGCGCGTGTAAAGCCCGGCGGGCAGGGAACGCCCCTCGACCCGTTCGTCAAGCAGCGTCGAGATCGTGGAAAAGGGGGACTTGTCGAGCATCGGAAACCTCTGGCGAAGGCGTGACGGTTGTGCGTCATCCTAGGCGCCAGAAACGGGCTTCCCTCAACTGCAATAATGATCCTTGATGGCATGATCGGAAGTTATGGCAAGGCGGCGAATCGCCGCATTCGGGAGAGCCGGGGTCATGTCGGGATTGCGCCGCAGGCTGCCGCCGCTGACCGCGCTGGTGACGTTCGAATCCGCCGCCCGGCTGCGCAGCTTCACCCGCGCCGCGGCAGAACTGGGGGTGACGCAGGCCGCCGTCAGCCGCCAGATCCACCTGCTGGAGGACACGCTGGGTTTTCCCGTCTTCCGCCGCCTGCATCGCCGCATCGAGCTGACGGAAAAGGGCCAGACGCTTGCGAATGCGGCCAGCACCGCGCTGACGCTGGTGGCCGATGCCATTGCCGAGGTCAGCGAAAGCTCGGCCCCCGATGAGCTGGTGATCTCGGCTTCGGTGGGTTTCTCGCATTTCTGGCTGCTGCCGCGCATCTCGCGCTTCAGCCGCGAACACCCCGGCATCAAGTTGCGGATCGTGGCGCAGGACGAGTTGGTGAACCTCGGCCGCGGCGAGGTGGATCTTACAATTCGTTATGGCAACGGGCTGTGGCCCGACGGCCGGTCGATCCTGCTGTTCCGCGACGAGGTTTATCCGATCTGCAGCCCCGATTATCTGCAGGCGCACGGGCCGATCGATGATCTGGACCAACTGGTCCGGCATCCGCTGATCATGCACCAGTCCTACGATCCCGTCTGGACCGGGTGGGAGGCGTGGCTGTCCGCCTTCGGCGCCGAGATGCCCAAACGCGGCGCGCAGATGGTCTGCAGTTCCTTCACCGATTCCATCTATGCGGCGCTGGCGGGGCAGGGGATCTCGCTTGGATGGGCGCGGCTGATCCCGGACCTGATCGAACAACGGCGACTCGTGCGTCTGACGCCCCATGTCGCCATGACCAGCGACGGCTATCACGTCGTCCTGCCGCATCGGGGCAAGCCCAAGCGGGTGACGGAACTGTTCCTCGACTGGCTGTCCGGCATGGCGCGCGAGGCCGAGCATGGACGCGTCCCGCAGCAATCCCTGACCTGACGCCTGAAACTGGAGGAGAGGACGATGACGAACAGCCGCAGCCCGGAATTGCAAAGGTTTCTCGACTTGGCCCTTGAGGCGCTGACCCGGCATGCGCCGAAGGGCGAGGCCCGTGCTTCGCTGGACCGGATCGCCGCTGCCGCCGCGCGGGTCGAGCCGCAGCGGGAGGGCTCGGGCAGCCGCCAGCCGGTCTGCGCGCATCTCGACCCGATGCTGGACTCTCTCGCGGCACACCCCGACCTAGGACCTCTGGTCCAGGCAATGCGCGCGGTCGAGCCGGCGGTGGACTGGCGGCCGCGCAGCACGAACGACACGGCCAGCGCCAATTTCCCGACCTCGCATGCCAATGCCGTCTTTCTCGGTCCGGGCGGGATCGAGCAGCGCAACGACATCTGGATCGGCGTCTCGCTGCTGGGTCCGCATGTGCGCTATCCCGACCATGACCACGCCCCCGAGGAAACCTATCTGGTCCTGTCCGAGGGCGAGTTCCGGCAGGCGGACGGCGACTGGTTCTCGCCCGGTGTCGGCGGGTCGTTCTACAACACGCCGGGCATCCTGCATGCGATGCGCTCGGGGGACCGGCCGCTGCTGGCCATGTGGGCGCTGTGGAACCACCGGGCCGAGGCCGCGTAAGGGCGGGCAGCCGGCTGGCTCGGGCTGGGGGCGGAATATGCCTCTGCTGTCAGGGGAATGCGACCTTGTCCCGGTTGACGAAGGTGGCGAACTCAGGCCGCACGGAACGGCCTTTCCCCGAGCCGCCGACTTCGCGCAGACATGAGGTCACTCGTTTCTCGCGCGCCATTCCTTCCAGCGGATGAACAGGTTTGCGCCGAGTTTCGCCAGATGGGGCGCGGGCAGCCGTTCAGGAAGCGGTTGCGCCGCGAAAAACCGCGTGACGTCGCTGGTCTGGCCAAGGGCCGCTTCGGCGGCGGCGATGCCCGCCAATGTGCTTCGCGTCGTGCCAAGGCCGTTGCAGACGCAGGCGGCATAGAGATTCCGTCCGATGTTGCCCGCCACCGACGATCCGTTCCGCGCAAGGCAGAGGTGGCCCGCCCATGAGAACTCCATCCGCGTGCCGGCAAGCTGCGGAAAGCGCGCGTCGAACTTGGCGCGCATCATCCGGTCGGCCGCGCGCAGGTCGCCCGCCGTCGCAACCATCTCGGGGCGCAGTTTCGCCATGGTGCGGGTGATGATCCGGTTGCCGCCCTGCGCGGTGGAAATCCGCCGCATGGTCGTGCCCATCGGATCGGATGGCGTCACGCCCCAGTTCGCCGCGCCGCCCAGTTTCCGCAGGGCGCCCGGCGAAAGCTCCCCGGTCATCGTGGCGAACAGGAAGATGTGCATGAGACGGCGAGCGGCGAAGCCGAAGCTTTCCAGATGCCCGTTGTTGGCAAGGATCACCGCGCCGGCCTGCAATTCGCCCCCTGCCGTGCGGACCGCCCAGCCGCCGTCCAGTTCGGCCAGTTCCGCCACGGGGCTGTTCTCGAAGACCGCAACCCTGCGCGCCAGCCCCTTGGCGATGCCGCGGATATAGCCGGCAGGCTGCAGCATCACCGTGCCCGGCGTGTAAAGCCCCGAGCGGTAATAGGCCGAGCCGGTCAGCGCCTGCATCGCCTGCCTGTCCAGCATCTCGGAGGGCTCGCCCAGGGTCGTCAGATGGGCGGCATAGGCGGCGTTCTGGACATGGGCGCGGTCGTCCACGGCGCCGTTCACCTTGCCCTCACGCCGGAAATAGCCCGGGGGGATGCCGTATTCCTGCACCATCCCCTCGGCGAAGGCGATGGCGTGGCGGTTCAGGGCGATGAGGCCACGGTCCGAGGCGACGCTTTCCCCGGCATAATCCTCTGATGTCAGTTCATGCGGCAGGTCGATCATGAAGCCGGAATTGCGGCCCGCGCCGCCCTTGCCGATCTCGCCCGCCTCGATCACGGCGATGCTTGCGCCCGGTTCCAGTTGCAGCAGGCGCCGCGCCGCCGACAGGCCCGCGAAGCCACCGCCGATCACGGCGAAGTCGCAGGTCCGCCGCCCCTCAAGCGGGGCCTGCGGCTTGCGCGGGCCGAGGATAGCGTCCCATCCGGCGGTGCCGGTCTGGCGGGGAAGGCGTGCTGCGCGGATCGTTCCGGCCATTCCGAACCTCGAGTCAGGAAACCGAAGGCGCGCCGGCGCCTTCGGTGAAACGTCCGATGCTGCCCCGGACGGATCAGTCCACGCCGTCGCCGGCGTTGTCCGACAGGTCCACCCAGATCGTCTTCAGTTGCGTATACTGGTCATGGGCGTGGATGCTGTTGTCGCGCCCGCCGAAGCCCGACTGCTTGTAGCCGCCGAAGGGCGTCGAGATGTCGCCCTCGCCGAAGCTGTTGACCGTCACCGTGCCCGCCCGCAGCATCCGCGCGCCGCGGATCGCCCGCTTGGCGTTGGCGGTGAAGATCGACGCGGCAAGCCCGTAGTCGGTGTCGTTGGCGATGCGGATCGCTTCCTCGAAGCTTTCGACCTCGATCACAGACAGGACGGGGCCAAAGATCTCCTCGCGCGCCAGCTTGTGGTCGTTGCCGGGCACCTCGACGATCGTCGGCTGGACATGGGTGCCGTTCTCGCTGTCGCCGCCCATGATGATGCGGGCGCCACGCGCGGCTTCCAGATAGGACGTGACCTTGTCGAAATGCGTCTTTGACACCAGCGCCCCGATGCGGACGGACGGGTCCAGCGGATCGCCCAGGTTCCATTCGCGGGCATGGGCCTGCACCTTTTCCAGCAGACGGTCCTTGATCCCCGACTGCACGATCAGCCGCGAGGCGGCCGAGCAGTTCTCGCCCATGTTCCAGAAGGCGCCGTTCACGACATGGGCGGCGACGCTGTCCAAGTCCTCGGCATCGTCCAGCACGATGCAGGGGTTCTTGCCCCCCATTTCCAGCACGACCTCCTTGAGGTTGGAATCGGCGGAATAATGCAGGAAGCGCCGCCCCGTCGCGGTCGAGCCGGTGAAGGACACCATGTCGATGTCGGGATGGCGGCCGATCGGCTCGCCCGCGCCCGTCCCCGACCCGGTGACGATGTTCAGGACACCCGGCGGCAGCCCGGCCTCGGACGCAAGCTCGGCCACCCGCAGCGCGGTCAGGGGGGTCTCGGCGGCGGGCTTGACCACCAGCGAGCAGCCGGCCGCCAGCGCCGGGCCGATCTTCCATGCCAGCATCAGCAGCGGGAAGTTCCAGGGCAGCACCAGTCCCACCACGCCCACGGGTTCGCGCAGGATCATGGCGATGTGGTCGTCGGATGCCGGGGCGACCTGGTCGTAGATCTTGTCGATCAGCTCGGCGTGCCAGCGGATCGTGTTGATCGTCTCGGGGATGTCCACCGTCTCGCAGTCATAGATGGGCTTGCCGCTGTCGATGCTTTCCATGACCGACAGTTCGTGGCGGTTGCGCTCCATCAGCCGGGCGAGGCGCAGCAGCACCGCCTTGCGCTCGGCCGGGTGCAGGCGCGACCAGCGGCCGTCCTCGAAGGCCTCGCGCGCCTTCCGCACGGCGAAATCCACGTCCTCGGGTCCGCAGGACGCCACATCGGCCAATTTCGCGCCGGTCACGGGATTGACCGTCTCGAAGGTCTCGCCCGAGATCGCGGGCCGGAAGCCGCCGTCGATGAAGGCGTTCGAGGGCAGGGCGATGGACCGGGCCAGCGCCTCGTATTCGTCCCGGGTCAGAAGATCGGTCATGGCTCAGTTCCCTGCCTTGATGTCCGCGATGGTGGTCTTCAGCACCGAGATCACCTGTTCCAGTTCGCGCTTCTCGTCCTTGTCCAGCCCCCTCAGCGGCGGCCGCATCGGCCCCGCGGGGATGCCCGTCATGGTGGTGCCGTGCTTGATGCACTGGATGAACTTGCCGCCCTGTTCCAGCACCGTCATCAGCGGCAGCATCGCCGACATGATCCGGCGGCCCCTGGCGAAATCGCCCTGCAGCACGCAGGTCTCATACAGGTAGACGTGTTCTTCCGGCAGGAAGTTCGACCCCGCGCAGATCCAGCTTCGGGCGCCCCAGGCGAAGAACTCCAGCGCCTGGTCGTCCATGCCGCAGGACAGCTGGATATGCGGATAGTCGCGCGCCAGCAGGTGGACCCGGTTGATGTCGCCCGAGCTTTCCTTGATGCCGATCACGTTGCGCGACCGCCCGACGCGGTCAAGGAAGTCCCGGCCCATCTCGACGCCCATGCGGCCCGGATAGTTGTAAAGGATGATCGGCAGGTCGGCCGCGCGGTCGATCGCCAGCGCGTTCAGCGCGTTCTCGCGCTCGGTCGGCACCGCATAGGGCGGCGTGCCCAGCAAGAGCCCGTCTGCCCCCATCTCGCGCGCCCCCTGGGCCAGCGCGATGCTGTCGGGGGTCCGCATCGCCCCGGTGCCGACGATGACCGGCAGGCGGCCGTTGACGCGGGCGGTGACGAAGCGCGCCAGTTCCAGCCGCTCCTCGACGGTCTGGGCATAGTTCTCGCCCGTCGAGCCGCCCGAGATCAGCCCATGCACGCCCTTTTCGATCAGCCGCTCGACCAGTTCCTCCAGCCGGACGAGGTCGAAGGCGCCGTCCTCTTTCAGCGGCGTCACCAGCGGCGTGTAGATGCCTTCGAGCGTCATCCTGAATGTCATCTGCTGCCTTTCTGCATGATCTGGTTGCCCCTGCTCATCACTCGATCCCCGCCCGCCGCTCGCGCAGCGCCATCGACAGCCTTGCCCCGATCAGGGTGAAGGGCTGGGGCGGGATGCTGCGGGGGGGCGGGAAGCCGCGGTAGATCCGAAGAAGATCCGAGCCCGTGCCCGTGATCGCCTCGGCCGCCGCCAGTCCCGAGGCGGTGGCGTTCGACGCGCCCAGGCCGTTGCAGCCGCAGGCGGCGAAGATGCCGTCCTCGACCTCGCCGAAGGCCGGGACGCCGTTCCATGTCAGGGCCATCGCCCCGCCCCAGCGGTATTCCATCGCAAGGTCGGACAGGCCGGGAAAGCGATGCGCGAACTTGCGATCATGGACCCGGCCGACCCGGCGCAGCCCGGCATCCCCCACGGCAAGGCCCGGATTATAGGTATAGCGCGACCGCACCAGCAGCCGGTCGCCCGACGGCCCCGACACCCGGCGCAGCGTGGTGCCGGCGGGCGAGGCGGGCGTCGCCGCCCAGTCGCGATGGCCGCCAAGCCGCGCGGGGTCGAAGGCCTGCGTCATCGAGGCATAGGTATAGACATGCAGCAGCTTGCCCCTGAAGAAGCCGAAGCGCTGGGCATGGCCGTTGTTCGCCAGGATGATCCGGGGCGCTTCCACCGAGCCCTTCGGGGAACCGATCCGCCAGCCGCCCGGCTGCCGGTCGAGCCTCAGCGCGGGTGACTGCTCGAACAGCCGGACATTGGCCGGAAGCGCATCGGCGAGGCCGCGGATATAGGCGGCGGGCTGGACGATCACGGTGCCCGGCATGAAGATGGCCGAGGTGAATGCGGCCGAACCCGTCACCCCCGCGATCCCCTCGCGGTCGAGCAGGCGGTAGTCCTCGCCCAGCCGGTCAAGCTGGCGGGCGTAGTCGCGGATGTGCCGGTCCCCTTCCGGGGTCATGGCGACGTTGTAGCGGCCGCAGGGGTCCAGGATGTCGCGCGCCCATCCCCGCTCCTGCGCCAGTTCCAGCGCGAAGGAAACCGCGCGGCGCTGCAGCAGCACATGGTTGCGGCTTTTCTCAAGCGCGTTGCCGCCGTAATCCTCGGACGAGACCTCATGCGGCAGGTCGATGATGAAGCCCGAGTTGCGCCCCGCGGGGCCTTCGCCGACCACGCCCGCCTCAAGGACGGCGATCCGCAGGCTGGGGTCGATCCGGGCCAGGCGCCGCGCCGCCGACAACCCGGCGAAGCCCGCGCCGATGATGGCGATGTCGGCCGTCTGCCGGTCATCAAGGATCGCCGCAGGGGTGCGCGGCGGCAGCATCGCGACCCAGGCCGAGACGCCCGGATGCCTTGGCAATTGCGACGGCCTGATGCTGCGGCCGAGGGTCACGGCTGCGCCTCGATGTCTGCAAGCTCACCAAGCGCAGCCCTGAGAATGGCGGTCTTTTCGGCGCTCAGGCCGCTGAGCGGGCGGCGGGGACGACCGGCGCCATGGCCGGTGATCTCGGCCGCGGCATAGACCGACTGCACGTAGTCCCCCTGCCAGATCAGGTTCATCGCCGGCTCAAGGGGGCGCCAGAGTTCGCGGACCCTGTCCCATTCACCGGCCTCGGCCGCCCGGACCAGTGCCACGCAGCTTTTCGGCGCGAAGTTGGCGCCGCCCCAGATCAGGCCGGACGCCCCGGCGAACAGCGCATAGGGCACCAGCGGGTCGGCGCCGTTCATCATCGGCAGCCCGGTGCGGATCAGGTCCGCCTGCTGCGCCAGATCGCCGCTGCTGTCCTTGACCGTGACGAAACCGGAAATCCCGCACAGGCGGCGGAACAACCCGGGCGAGATGCCGACGCCCACCGCCTGCGGCACGTTGTAGCCGATGATCGGCAGCCCGCCGTGGCTGGCAGCCTCATAGAAGGCGAAAAGGTCGTCCTCGCTGGTCGGTCCCTCGAAGAACGGCGGCAGCACCATCACGCCGTCGGCGCCGCAATCCGCCGCGTGGCGCGTGCGCGCCACCACATCCTCGACCAGCAGCGCCGAGGTCTGGACGATGATCCGCGCCCGGCCGTCGATGATCCTTGCGCCGCGCGCCACCAGTTCGTCCGATTCCACCCGCGACAGGTAGACATGCATCCCCGTGCCGGAACTGAGGACAAAGCTCGGCACGCCCGCCGCGATGTAGCGTTCCAGATGGTGTTCCAGCCTGTCGAAGGCGATCCGGCCATCATCGCCGAAGGGCGTCGTCACCGCGAGGCTCAGGCCTGGGAAGGGAAAGTCGGGCATTGCCGGCACCTTTCTGCGTGTTGGTCAGGACCCGAGCGGCCCGTCCAGGCCCTCGGGGACGGCATAGGCCGCCATGTTGCGCCGCGAGAGGTCGAGATGTTCCTGCACGAGGTTTCCGGCCTGCTCGGGATCATGACCTTCGATGGCGTCGATGATCTGGTCGTGCTGGTCCGCCGTGACCCGCAGCATCTCGGGCGTGGTGATGTCGTTGCGGTAGAAGGTGCGGCCGATCCGGGTGTGGTCGATCAGCAGCCGCCGCAGGCTGGGAAGCAGATAGGCGTTGCGCGCGATCCTGCCGATTTCAAGGTGGAATTCGTTATTGGCGAAGATGCGGGCATTGACGTCGTTGCACTCGATCGCCGAACGGAAGTCCGCCTGAATCCGGCGCAGACGGGCCACGTCATCCGCATCCGCCGCATCGGCGGCAAGTTTCGTGGTCCCGACATAGATCATCGGCGCGACCAGATAGAAGTCGCGCAGGGCGAGATAGCCCATGGATGTGGCGCGGGCAGGGCGGTTCGCTTCCAGTTCGATATAGCCTTCGCCGGCCATCTGGCGGATGATTTCGCGCACCGGCGGGCGCGACATTCCGAATTCCTCGGCCAGATCGACCTCGTCCACGACGGCGCCGGGGGCGATCTTCATTGTCAGGATGCGCCGCCGCAATGCCTCGCCCAGTTGATGCTTGCGGTCCCCGTTCACGGCCGGCCGGGGCGTCGAGGAAGCCATCTGGATCATCGGCCGGAACCCTCCAAGGTAGGGCGATCTTTCGACCGGATCGCCCGCAATATTTCTGTAGACAGATTGTCTAACGTTTGTACTGTGTCAACAGGCTTCGCGCAGCGGCAGGGGAGAAGGGCCGGCGCGCGGCAAAACGGACGAAGGAAGCGGCGTCCCGAGACGAATGGTTCCGCTTTTGAAAAATGGGGAGTTGGACATGAGAAAGCTGCTTACGGCCCTTGGCGCTGCCGCGCTTCTGAGTCTTGCCGGCCTTTCGGCGCAGGCGCAGGAAAAGACGATCAAGCTTGGCACCATGGTCTGGGAGGACATGATGCCGATTTCGCTGGTGACCAAGCATGTGCTGGAAACCAAGGGCTATACGGTCGAGATGACCCAATTCTCGGAATGGGGAATCGCCTACGCCGCCCTGACGCGGGGCGATGTCGAGGTGATGACCTCGCAGATCGATTATGTCGCCCAGGATTACTGGGACAGGAACAAGAACCGGCTTGAAAAGATCTCGATCGTCTCGAACGGCCTTTACCAGGGCCTCGCGGTGCCGAGCTATGTCAACATCGATTCGGTCGAGCAACTGACCGAGAACGCCGATATGCTGGGCGGAAGGATCGTCGGGATCGAGCCGGGCGCCGGGCTGATGCGCGAAACCGCCGATGCGGTCGAGAAATACGACATCGGCATGACCCTGGTCGAGGGCAGCACGGCGGCCATGACGGCGGCGCTGCAATCGGCGGTGCAGCGGCAGGAACCGATCGTGGTGACCCTGTGGACGCCGACCTGGATGTTCGAGAAATTCGAGATGAAGTTCCTAGCCGATCCGCAGGGCGTCTTCGCGCCGCCGCAATCCTACAACCTGATCGCCCGAAACGGCTTCTCGACCGAAAAGCCCGAGGCGCGCGAGATCCTTTCGGGCATCTTCATGCCCATCGCCGATGTCGCCGCCATCAACTCGGCGGTGGCGGACGGCCAGACGATGGAGGCCGCGACCCAGGCCTGGATCGATGCCCATGGCGAACTGATCTCGCGCTGGGGCAACATCAAGGACTACTGATCCCTCGACCCTGTCGCCTGCCCCTCTGGCGGGGGGCGGGCATTTCCGTCCCTCACCGGAAGGGTGACACCAGGATGACCGAGCAGACGCCAGACCTGCTGATCGACTGCCATTCGCTGTGGAAGATATTCGGCAAGAACACGGACGCTGCCCTGCGGGCAGTCGTGGAACGCGGCGCGACCAAGGCCGAGGTGCTGAAGCAATACAACTGCGTCGTGGGCGTGGCGGATGCCTCGCTGCAGGTCATGCGCGGGGAAATCTTCTGCATCATGGGCCTGTCGGGTTCGGGCAAGTCCACGCTGATCCGCATGCTGAACCGGCTGATCGAGCCGAGCGCGGGCAGGGTCATCGTCAAGGGCGAGGACATGTCGCGCCTTGATGCCGCCCGGCTGCGCGAGGTGCGCGCCCGCCATATCGGCATGGTCTTCCAGTCGGTCGCGCTGCTGCCGCACCGCACCGTGCTCGAGAACACCGGCTTCGGGCTTGAGGTGCGCGGCGTCGGCCGGGCCGAGCGCGACGCGGCCGCCAGGGCCGCGCTGGACAAGGTGGGCTTGAGCGAATGGATCGACCGCTATCCGTCCGAACTGTCGGGGGGCATGCAGCAGCG
>NZ_JAUNPC010000073.1 GCF_030536915.1 Paracoccus sp. (in: a-proteobacteria) | reverse complement strand
GCAGGATCGTCGGGATGGCGGTCAGCACGCGCCGCAGGAAAAGGTTGAGCATGGGCCGAAGGCTCCGGCAATCAGGGGGGTGGACGCGGCCCGAAGGCCGCGCCTTGGATCACGGGCGCGGTCAGTCCGCGTCGGACACGTTCTGCAGGCGGATCATCCCGTCGGGATAGGGCTGGAAGCCCTCGACGCCCTGATCCACGCCATAAAGCCACGCTTGGTAGTAGAGGTAGCTCACCGGCAGGTCCTGCTGCAGGATGGCCTGCGCCGCGTCATAGCGTTCCTTGCGCTGCACGGGGTCGGTGATGGTGCGGGCCTCGTTCAGCAGCCGGTCCACCTCGGGGTTGGAATAATGCCCGTCGTTGAAGCCCGCGCCCGTGGTGACAAACTGGTGCAGGTTGCCGTCCGGGTCGATCCGGCCCGACCAGCCCTTGGCATGGGACTGGAAGTTGCCCTCGGCCCCGTCCGAGACCAGCGTGGCATATTCCTTGGCGACGATGCTGATGTTGAAGCCCGCCTCGGCCGCCATCGCCTGGATCATCTGGGCGATCTGCTGGTTTTCCGGGCGGTTCGCGACCTGCAGCTCGACCGTGAGGGGCGTGGTCACGCCGGCCTCGGCCAGCAGCGCCTTGGCCCGTTCCACGTCACGCTCGGGCGCGGCGAAGGCCTCGTTGTAATAAGGGCTGTCCGGCGGGAAGGGCTGGCCCGCCGGCGGGAAGGCGCCTTGGAAGACCACCTGGCTGATCGCGTTGCGGTCGATCGACAGGTTCAGCGCCTGCCGGATGCGGGCGTCCTGTCCCAGCGGGTTCTGGGCTTGGGCGCCATTGGCGATGTTGAAGTAGATGCCTTGGTAGCCAAGGCCCGTGACCTGTTCCACCCGCAGGTTGCCGTTGCCCTGCACGGCCGGGATGTCGGTCGCGGCCAGCTGGTTGATCATGTCCAGGTCGCCCGACTGCAGGTTCGCCAGCCGCACGGTCGAATCCGGGATCGGCAGGTAGACCACGCGGTCCAGCCTGACCGCATCCGCATCCCAGTAATCGGCGAAGCGTTCCAGCTCGATCCGGTCCTGCGCCACACGGCTGACGAACCGGAACGGGCCGGAACAGGCGGGCGCGCTGGCGAAATCCTTGCCTTCCGCAAAGGCCGCGGGCGACATCATCATCCCCGCGCGGTCGGCAAGCTGCGCCATCACGGTCGCGTCCGGCGCCGAAAGGTTCAGCCGCACCTCGGTGGGCGAGATCACCTCGACCGATTCGACGGATGCGAGTTCCGACTTGCGGACGCTGTCCTCAAGGGTCTTGGACCGCTCGATATTGGCCTTGACGGCCTCGGCGTTGAAATCGGTGCCGTCGTGGAACTTGACGCCTTCGCGCAAGGTGAAGGTGATCGACCGCCCGTCCTCGGCCTGCGTCCAGGCGGTGGCAAGCTGCGGGACAAGCTCCAGCTTCTCGTTCACGTCCACCAGCTTGTCGCACATGGCGGTGAAGACGATCCGCCCCACGAACAGGCGCGAGCGGTCGGGGTCCAGCGTGTCGGGGTCGTTCTCAAGCCCGATCCGCAGTTCGGCCGCGCCGGCGGCGGCCGTGGTGGACAGCAGAAGCGCCGCGATCAGCGAAACTCTGGTGGTCATGTTCTCATTCCCCTGTTGTCGTTGCAGTCTCGGCCCGCGCCACGGCGAGGCGGTAAAGGGCGATGCGTTCGGCGGCGGGGCCGTCCTCGTCGTGGGGGGCGGCCGGCGCAAAGGGGTTCTTCGCCGCGATCTCGCGCCAGAAATGGCAGGCGACCGGATGGCCGTCGCCTGCGTCGTCCAGCAGTTCCGGCACATCGACGCGGCAGCGGTCCTGCACATAGGGGCAGCGGGTGTGAAAGCGGCAGCCGGGCGGAGGCGCGGCGGGCGAGGGGATCTCGCCGCCGATCGCCTCGGCGGGGCGGGACAGGCCGGGCACGGGTTCGGGGATCGCCGCCAGCAGCGCGCGGGTATAAGGGTGGCGCGGCTCGGCGAACATGGCGTCGGTGTCGCCGACCTCGACCAGCGTGCCGAGATACATCACCGCCACCCGGTTCGACATGTGCCGGATCACCGCGAGGTCATGGGCAATGACGATCAGCGTCAGCCCCAGCGCCTCGCGCAAATCCGCCAGCAGGTTCACCACCTGCGCCTGCACCGACACGTCCAGCGCGCTGACCGGCTCGTCCCCGATCACCAGCGTGGGCCGCGAGGCAAGCGCGCGGGCGATCCCGATCCGCTGGCGCTGGCCGCCGGAAAATTCGTGCGGATAGCGGCCCATGTGCTCGGGGCGCAGGCCGACCTGGGTCAGCAGTTCGGCCACGCGGTCGCGCCGCTGGGCAGCGGTCATCTGCGGGAAATGGGTTTCCAGCGGCTCGCCGATCAGGGTGCCGACGCTGGCGCGCGGGTTCAGGGACGAGAAGGGGTCCTGGAAGATGAACTGCACGTCGCGGCGCAGGTCCTTCAGCGCCTTGCCGGACAGGCCCGCAATCTCGCGCCCCTCGAAGGTGACGCTGCCTGCCGTCGGTTCCAGCAGCCGCGCCAGAAGCCGCGCGAGGGTGGACTTGCCGGACCCGGATTCGCCGACGATGGCGAAGGTCTCGCCCCGGCGGATGTCCAGCGACACGCCGTCCACCGCGCGAACCGGTGGCGGCTTGCGGAACAGCGACCCGGTGCCCTGGAAATGCCGTGTCAGGCCGCGGGCCGAAAGGATCACGTCGCTCATGCGGCGGCCCCGAAGCTTTGTTCCAGCGGCGCGAAATGGCAGGCAGCGTGGTGGCCGTCCGTGATCTCGCGCAAGGCGGGCTGTTCCGCGCATTTCGGCTGCGCGAAGGGGCAGCGGGTCGAAAAGCGGCAGCCCTGCGGCATCTCGGCGGGCGAGGGCACCGTGCCCGGCACCGTGGCCAGCCGCGTGCGCGGCCCGGTCAGCGAGGGGATCGAGCCGAGAAGCCCGATGGTATAGGGATGCTGCGGGTCGTTGAAGACCTGCTCGACCGTGCCGGTTTCCGCGATCCGCCCCGCATACATGACGGCCACGCGATGGGCGACCTGCGCCACGACGCCAAGGTCATGGGTGATGAAGACCACCGCCATCCCCCGGTCCCGCTGCAGCCGCGCGATCAGGTCGAGGATCTGCGCCTGGATCGTCACGTCAAGCGCCGTCGTCGGTTCGTCCGCGATCAGCAGCGCGGGTTCGTTCACCAGCGCCATGGCGATCATCACCCGCTGGCGCATTCCCCCCGACAGCTCGTGCGGATACTGCCGCATCCGCCGTTCGGGGGCCGAGATCCCGACCTTCCGCATGATGTCCAGCGCCCGGGCCTTCGCCTCAGCCGCGGGGACGTCGCGGTGGCACAGAACGGCCTCGGCGATCTGGTCGCCGATGCGGAAGGCCGGGTTCAGCGAGGTCATCGGTTCCTGGAAGATCATCGCCATGCGGTCGCCACGCATGCCGGCCAGGCTTTTCGGTTGCGACAGGTCAAGCGCCTGTCCGTCGAACTCGGCCCGGCCCTCGATCTTCAGGCCCTTGGCCGAAAGCAGGCCCATGATGGCCAGCGAGGTCACGCTTTTCCCGCTGCCGGATTCGCCGACGATGGCCAGTGTCTCGCCCGGCGCGACGGCAAGATCGACACCGGCGATGACATCGGTTCCGGTGCCGAAATCCACGCGGAGGTCCTGCACCTTCAGCAGGGCCGGGCGGTTCACCTGTTTCGCTTTGCGGGATGGAGACAAACCAATATCCGAACCATGTTGAAAGTGGTTCAGTTATTCAGCCCGCTCATGATGGTGTCAACCATGCAGATCGGTTGTTTCATTCCGCAACGCAGCATGGCGCCCTTCTGCCCATGCGGGCAGCAGCATGATCGCGGAACAGGCAGCAAAAGGACGTCATGCTGCGGACGTGGTTCAGCCCGGCCGGTCCTGCGCCCCCTGCTACGGCAGGAGGCCCGGCGGCAGTCTGTGGCCCAGGCAGTCGGCGGCCAGCGCAAGGACCGGCAGCGCCGCCGCCGCGGTCGAGTTGCCTTCGTATTGCCGCGAGAAGATCTGGACGCTGATGGTTTCGTTTCCCGCCAACCACAGCAGCGCCCACAGCGCCAGTTCGTTGATGGCGGTCATGAAAGCGCACAGGATTGAAAGACCATGCCATCCCCCGGCCTCGGGTTCGACAAAGCGGCGCGGTCCGGCGGCCAGTTCACCGCCCAGCCAGAGGCTGCCGGCACCGGGGCGTTCAAGCCCCGCGATCAGCCACAGGAGCGTGAATTTCCCGCAGCCCGGGGGTCCGGGCAGGGCGGTGAAGCTGCCTTCGGGCAGGCGCGCCGACAACCCGTCCATGGCGCGGATGCCCCCGAAGCGGCGGGAAAGGTTCTGAAAGCGGGTTTTGGTCACCCGGCCCTGACAGGCATTGATCGAGGCGGTTTTTCGTCAACAGCCGGGCGGGGCAAGGTGCCCCTGCGCCCGCGTCACGCTTCAGGCCCTTGGGCGGAAGCGGCAGGGGATCTCAATCAGTGGGGCGCCTTCCGGCGGGGATTCGATCAGGTCGAAGACCCTTGCCAGCATGGCGCCCACGTCCTGCTGCATCATGCCGACGTTCTGCGGCAGGAAGGCCGCGAAGGGGTCCCAGTCGAAGCAGCCGAATCTCAGCAGCGGCATGGCCGGCTGCCCGTGTAGCCAGCGGACCACGCCCTCAAGCGCGATGGTCGAGTTGACGAAAACGCCGCTGCCGTCGGGAAGCCCCAGTTCCTGCATCGCGGCAAGGGTCTTGTCGGCGGAATAGCCGCGCATCAGGCAGTGTCCGTCGGGCACCCGCAAGCCCGCCTCGTCATGGGCCGCCATGAAGCCGCGCAGGCGTTCGCGCGTGTTGTTGTCCTGCGCCCGTCCGCCGATGAAATAAAGCGGCGCCTGCGCCCCGGTCTCTGCCCGCAGCCGGGCCAGGATCACCCGGGTCAGGTCCAGCGCGCCCCCGAAGTTGTCGGACACGACCGAGGGCGCGCGCCTTCCCGGCAGGTCGAGGTTGATCGCCCGCAGGCCGGTGGGGCCGCAAAGCTCGGCGACCCGGTCGGGCTCGGTCGCGCCGGTCACCACCAGCCATTCGGCCTGATAGGACATCATGGCGCGGGCGGCCTCGATTTCCAGTTCCGGCTCGCGCCGGGTGCAGGTGATGACGGGAAAAAGGCCGCGTTCCCGCGCCATCGTCTCGAACTGTTCGGCGATCGCGCCGAAATAGCGGTTGTCGTATTTCGGGATGATCATGCCGATGACGCGCGAACGGTCCCGCCGCAGCAGGCTGGCGGGCAGGTTCCGCGCATAGCCCTGCTCGGCGGCGATGCGGCTGATCCGCTCGGCCAGCCTTTCGCTGATCCGCCGCTTCTTCCAGGTCCCGTTCAGGACCGCGCTGACGGCGCTGGCGCTGGTCCCCGCGATCCGCGCGATGTCGTAGATCGTGGGCCGCCTGGCGGTGGTCTCGTTGTCGTCGGCCATGTCCCCGCCCGATGAAGTGACGCAGTGAACCTGCCCTTAGAGGAATCTTGACAGGATAGCAGCGTCACGCAATTTAGCTACATCGATTGAGCAACCGCGCTGGATCGATGGCGCACGAACATCGGCCTGCATCACGGACAGGCGGCGCCCGACATGTGGAGGAGACGGATCATGATGTCGAAACTTTCGCTTGCCATCGCCCCGGCCCTTGTGGCGGCGCTGCTGGGCGGCGCGGCTGCGGCGCAGGAAACGGCGACGGTCGCCTTCCTGATGCCCGACCAGGCGTCCACCCGCTACGAGGAGCATGACTTCCCCGGCTTTCAGGCCGCGATGACGGAACTGTGCCCTGATTGCACGGTGATCTACCAGAATGCCAACGGTGACGTGTCGCTGCAGCAGCAGCAGTTCAACTCGGTCATCACGCAGGGCGCGAAGATCGTGGTGCTGGACCCGGTGGACTCGGCGGCTGCCGCGGGGCTGGTGCAGATGGCGCAGTCGCAGGGCGTGAAGATCATCGCTTATGACCGCCCGATCCCGGACGTGCCGGCGGATTACTACGTGTCCTTCGACAACAAGGGCATCGGGCAGGCCATCGCGCAGTCGCTGGTCGATCACATGAAGGCCACGGGCGTGCCGGACGGTGCGGGCGTGCTGCAGATCAACGGCTCGCCCACCGATGCGGCGGCGGGGCTGATCCGCGACGGGATCGACGCGGCGCTGGACGCTTCGGCCTACAAGACGCTGGCGGAATACGACACGCCGGACTGGGCGCCGCCGAAGGCGCAGGAATTCACCGCAGGCCAGATCAACCGCTTCGGGGCCGAGATCAAGGGCATCGTCGCCGCCAACGACGGCACTGCGGGCGGCGCCATCGCCGCGCTGAAGGCCGGGGGCGTCGATCCGCTGCCCCCCGTCACCGGCAATGACGCGACCATCGCGGCCTTGCAGCTCATCATCGCGGGCGACCAGTACAACACCATCTCGAAGCCGTCCGAGATCGTTGCCAAGGCCGCCGCCAATATCGTCGTGACCTTCCTGAAGGGTGAGACGCCCGAGGCGAAGACCACGCTTTACGACACGCCGTCCGAACTGTTCGTCCCGGCGGTAGTCACGCGCGAGAACATCAAGGCCGAGATCTTCGACAAGGGCATCCAGACGCCCGAGGAAGTCTGCACCGCCGAATATGCGGATCCCTGCCGTGAACTGGGCATCCTGCAGTAAGATGACCAGGGCGCGTGTCCACCCGGCGCGCGCCTTTCACGAAAGGAACCGCAGATGGCCGAAAGCCCCCGATCCGCCGAACCGATCCTGAAGCTGCGCGGCGTGTCCAAGCAGTTCGGCGCCGTGCAGGCGCTGGCCGACATCGAACTGGACATCCACGCGGGCGAGGTCGTGGCCCTTGTCGGCGACAACGGCGCGGGCAAGTCCACGCTGGTCAAGGTGCTGGCGGGCGTCCACCAGCCGACCGCCGGCACGGTCGAGTTCATGGGCAGGCCCGTGACGCTGGACAGCCCCGGAAAGGCGCTGGAAATGGGCATCGCCACCGTCTTTCAGGACCTGTCGCTCTGCGAGAACCTGGATGTCGTCTCCAACCTGTTCCTCGGCCACGAGATTTCCCCCTGGCGGCTGGACGAGGTGCAGATGGAGGTCCGCGCCTGGACCCTGCTGCGCGAGCTTGCCGCCCGCATCCCCTCGGTCCGCGAGCCGGTGGCCTCGCTGTCGGGCGGGCAGCGCCAGACCGTCGCCATCGCGCGTTCGCTGCTGCTGGACCCCAAGGTCATCATGCTGGACGAGCCGACCGCCGCCCTGGGCGTGGCGCAGACCGCCGAGGTGCTGAACCTGATCGAGCGGGTGCGCGACCGCGGCCTCGGCGTCATCCTGATTTCCCACAACATGGAGGACGTGCGCGCGGTCGCCGACCGCATCGTCGTCCTGCGGCTGGGGCGCAACAACGGCATCTTCACGGCCGAGTCCTCGAACGCCGAGCTGGTCTCGGCCATCACGGGGGCCACCGAGAACGCCGTCTCGCGCCGGCAGGCGCGCAAGCTTGAAGAAACGGGGGCCTGACATGACCGAGCCACAAGGGGCGCTGGACCGATCCGACAGCCGGGTCCGCCATGACGAGGGCATCGGCGGCGCCATCCGGGGCTTCATCGACCGCGTCCGTTCGGGCGACCTCGGGGTGCTGCCGGTCATCCTCGGCCTGATCCTGATCGGGACAGTCTTCTGGTCGCTGAACCCCGTGTTCCTTGCGCCGAACAACCTTGCGAACCTTCTGTTCGACGCGGCGGCGGTGGGCTGCATCTCGCTGGGGGTCGTCTGCGTGCTGATGCTGGGCGAGATCGACCTGTCCGTCGGGTCCATGAGCGGGCTGGCCTCCGCCATCCTCGGCGTCATCTGGGTCAAGATGGGACTGCCGGTCGCGCTGGCGATCCTGGTGGCGTTGGCCTCGGGCGCCTTCATGGGCTTTGTCTATGCGACGCTGCTCAACCGCTTCGGGATGCCCAGCTTCGTGTCCACCCTGTCGGGCCTGTTGGCGATGCTGGGGCTGCAGCTTTACCTGCTGGGCTCGACCGGCTCGATCAACCTTCCTTACGCCTCGCCGCTGGTGCGCTTCGGCCAGATCCACGTTATGCCCGCATGGTTCAGCTATCTTCTGGCGGTGGTGCCCGGGGCGGTGATCCTGTGGCTGGGCCTTGACCGGATGCGGCGGCGCCGCGCGGTCAACCTGTCGAACCCCGGCGGGCTGTCCGTGCTGCTGGCGCAAGCGGGCATCCTGACCGTCGTGCTGCTGGGTGCGGTCCACTACCTCAACCAAGGCCGCGGCATTCCGTGGATGTTCGGACTGTTCGTGCTGCTGGTCGTGATCATGAACTACGCGCTGACCCGCACGAAATGGGGCCGCGCCATGTTCGCGGTCGGCGGCAACCGCGAGGCCGCGCGCCGGTCCGGCATCAACGTGAACCGCATCCGCATCTCGGCCTTCATGCTGTGCTCGTCGCTGGCCGCGCTGGGCGGCATCCTCGCGGCCTCGCGGCTGGCGTCCTCCAGCCAGCAGGCGGGGACAGGGGACGTGAACCTCAACGCCATCGCGGCGGCGGTGATCGGGGGGACGTCGCTTTTCGGCGGGCGCGGCTCGGCCTGGTCGGCGCTGCTGGGGATCATCGTGATCCAGTCGATCTCGAACGGGCTGACGCTGCTGAACCTCAGCTCCTCGCTGCGCTACATGATCACCGGCGCGGTTCTGGCGATTGCGGTGATCGTCGACTCGCTGGCGCGGCAATCGCGCGCGAGCCACGGCCGCGCTTGAGAAGGATGGATCATGGCTGAGCAACTGTCAGGCAAGGTCGCGGCCGTCACCGGTGCCGCGTCCGGGATCGGGCTGGAATGCGCCCGCACCATGCTGGCCGAGGGCGCTGAGGTCGTGCTGATCGACCGCGCCGCCGACCGGCTGGACGCGCTGTGCCGCGAACTTGGTCCCCGCGCGCATCCGCTGGTCGTGGACCTGCTGGACGGCCCGCAGGTGGACGGCATCGCCGCAGGGATTGAGGAACTGGCCGGCCCCGTGGACATCTTCCACGCCAATGCGGGGGCCTATATCGGCGGCGCGGCGGCCGAAGGCGACCCGGACGCCTGGGACCGGATGCTGAACCTCAACATCAATGCGGCCTTCCGCAGCGTCCGCGCGGTCCTGCCCGGCATGATCGAGCGGAGGACCGGCGACGTGATCTTCACCTCCTCGGTCGCGGGCGTCGTCCCGGTGGTGTGGGAGCCGATCTACACCGCCTCGAAGTTCGCGGTGCAGGCCTTCCTGCACGCGACGCGGCGGCAGGTGGCGCCCCACGGCATCCGCATGGGCGCGGTGCTGCCCGGCCCGGTCGTGACCGCCCTGCTGGACGACTGGCCCAAGGCCAAGATGGAGGAAGCGCTGGCCAACGGCTCGCTGATGCAGCCTAAGGAGGTGGCCGAGGCGGTGCTGTTCATGCTGACCCGGCCACGGGGCGTGGTGATCCGCGACCTCGTCATCCTGCCCAACAGCGTCGACCTGTGACGGGGGAGTCCACCATGGCCAGCTTCTTCCTGGGCGTCGATGTCGGCACCGGCAGCGCCCGCGCGGGGCTGTTCGATGCCGCAGGCACGATGGTCGCCAGCGCGAAGCGTGACATCACGATGTGGCGCGAGGGCGCCGACATCGCCGAGCAGTCGAGCGAGGACATCTGGGCCGCCGTCTGCGCCGCGACGCACGAGGCTGTGACGGGGATCGACCCGGCGCAGGTCGCGGGGATCGGCTTCGACGCGACCTGTTCGCTGGTCGTGCTGGGGCAGGGCGGGCAGCCGCTGAGTGTCAGCGCCTCGGGCGACGCGGCGCGCAACATCATCGTCTGGATGGACCACCGCGCCGTGGGTCAGGCCGAGCGGATCAACGCCCTCGGCCATCCCGTGCTGCGCTATGTGGGCGACGTGATCTCGCCCGAGATGGAGACGCCGAAGCTGCTGTGGCTGCGCGAGAACCTGCCCGAGAGCTACGCACAGGCATGGCAGTTCTTCGACCTTGCCGATTACCTTGGCTGGCGGGCGACGGGTGACCTTGCGCGATCCAGCTGCACCGTCACCTGCAAGTGGACCTATCTCGCCCACGAGGATCGCTGGGACCCGGACTACTTCCGCAGCATCGGGCTGGAGGATCTGGCCGAGGACGGCTTTGCCCGCATCGGCCAGAGGATCGTCGCGCCGGGAACGCCGCTGGGGTCGGGGCTGACCGAGGCAGCGGCGGCCGATCTGGGCCTGCGGGCGGGAATTCCAGTCGGCGCGGGGCTGATCGACGCCCATGCGGGAGGGATCGGGACCGTGGGGATGCAGGGCAGCCCCGAAAGCAACCTCGCCTATGTCTTCGGCACGTCGTCCTGCACCATGACGACGACGCGCGAGCCGGTCTTCGTCCCCGGCGTCTGGGGACCCTACTATCAGGCGATGGTGCCGGGCATGTGGCTGAACGAGGGCGGCCAGTCCGCCGCCGGCGCCGCCATCGAGCAGCTTCTCGCCTTCCACCCGGCCGCGCCTCAGGCCGCAGCCGAAGCCAATGCCGCGGGCCAGCCGCTGCCGGTCTGGCTGGCCGAACAGGCTGCGCGCAAGGCAGGCGACCTTTCCGCCGCCGTGACGCTGGCCGAGGGCCTGCATGTCGTCCCCGAGTTCCTCGGCAACCGCGCCCCCTTTGCCGACCCCCATGCCCGCGCGATCATCGCCGGGCTGGGGATGGAGCGGGACGTGGACAGCCTGATTGCGCTGTATGTCGCGGGGCTCTGCGGCATCGCCTATGGGCTGCGCCAGATCATCGAGACGCAGGACAAGGCCGGGACCTCGGTGGATCGCGTCGTCATCTCGGGCGGGGCGGGACAGCTTGACCTCGTGCGCCAGCTATTGGCGGACGGCTCGGGCAAGCCGGTTCTCTCCAGCATGGCGGCCGAGCCGGTGCTGCTGGGCTCGGCCATCATCGGCGCGGTGGCCGCAGGCCATTTCGCGACGGTGCCCGAGGCGATGGCGGCCATGTCGCAGCCTGCGGAAGAATACCGCCCCGATGCGCAAGCCGCGACCCTGCACGATGCCCGCTACCGCACCTTCCGCGCGCTGCAATCGGCGCTGCGCGATAGCCGCGCAGGCAGGGCTTAAGGTCAGCCCGCTGCATCAGCCCTTGCGGCAAGGGGGCAATGCAGCCGCGGCTTTGGGATTGATCCCTGATGAAGCGCAGCGCTGAGGCGTCCTGCGTCTGGAACAAGGCCCTTGCAGCAGCCTACGGGGCGCAAGGGCCAAGCGTCGGCCATCAGCCGGCCCCGTCGTCAGCCGGGCGGCCCCTTCCTCATGGGCGGACCATCGGTGCGCCAAGGATCGCTCACCGGGTCAGCCGTTGAGGCGTCCTGCAGTTGAAGCGATCCTCGCGACGGCTTCCCTGTCGCATGGGGCAGGCCTCGCCAGTCAGCCTGACGGCTTTCCTGACCGGGCCGCCCGCCGGGTTCAGCCGTTTTCCTGCTTCTGGTCCTCGGGCTGGCCGCCGCGCTTGTTGTGGCGCTCCTGGTTCTCGCCCCGCACTGCCGGATCGCCATCGTCGCTGGCCAAGGGCGTCGGGTTGCGGGGCAGGTCGGTTTCGGTAATGCGGTCGCGCACCTCCTTCGAGGCGTTCAGATAAGGGCGGGGATCGAAATCCTTGTCCGCATTGCTGGTGTCCACGCGCCCTTCGATGATCTGGCGCTGCTGCTGGTGGGTCTTGTCGCCCTGCTGGGTCTTGTCGGCGCTCATCGCGGTCTCCTTTCGGTTGGCGGCTACTTGTTCTCGCGCCCCCGCTGGTCGGGGTCGATGCCGCCCTCGGGCGTGGTGTCGTTCATCACGTCTCCCTCGAAGGTGTTATCGCCCTCAAGCTCGCGGTCCGCGCCGGTAGCGCCCTTGGAGCTGCCGATGCCCGGATCGCGCTTGAGGTCGGCGTCCGAGGGCTCGGTGGTCTTGGGGTGCTTGCTGCTGCTCATCTGCCGGTCTCCCTTGCCTTACGTCTCGGTGCCGCGGTCCGCGGGCTGCGGCCGCCCTTCGGGACGCTCATCCGCAAGCTTCTCGCGGTCGGCGTCCTCGGGGGATTGCGCGGCCACATGCTCGTGCCCCTGCTCGTTCTTGACATGGCGGGAATCGAGCCCGCGCTGGTCGGAATGGCGCGAGGTGTCGCGGTTCGACAGCACCTCGGTCGGCAGCGGCGCGTCGGGTTCGACCGGGCTCATGCCGCCCGAGCCGTCGCCCTTGCCCTGGTCCTGCTGGCCTGCGCCGAATTTCTTGTTGCTTGCGTTCGCCATCGGCTTTTCCTTTCCGTCGGGCCGCGTCGTCGCGGCGGTCCCTGTCCCAACGGATGAGGGCGGGCGATGTTCCCGGAAAACCCTGCAAGGCCCGCCGCGCAACCTTGGGTATTGCAAGGCGGGCAGCGGCTGCGCAGGATGGAGGGGCGAGAAAGCGGGCCTTCCGGCCTGAACTTTGACCCAGCGCAACGTCCTGCCGGGCTGATAAGCCCAGACGTTTGCCCAAGCCAAGCCCTTGGCCGGAGCCTGCGATGCCCTTTCCTGCCGCCTTTCTCTGCCTGATGCGCGTCCTGATTTTCGCGCTGGCCGGCCTGGGCTTCGCCTCGGCCGCGCAGGCGCTGACGCTGGACGAGGCGCTGGCGAAAACCCCCGCCGCCGATCTTTTCGCCGGGGCGGAAAGCTACGGCCCGCCGCAGGGCGATCCGGCCATCGTGCCGGTGATGCGCGGGGCCGAGACGCTGGGCTATGCCTATCTCGCCAGTGATTTCACCCCTTCGACCGGCTATTCGGGCAAGCCGATCCACATCCTCGTGGGCATCGACCCGGCGGGCGTTGTGCGCGGCCTCAGCATGATCGAGCATCACGAGCCGATCGTTCTCATCGGCATCCCCGAGGAACGGGTGCTGGAGGCCGTCAATGGCCTGATCGGCGCCGACCTGGGGCGGGTCGCCGCGGGCGAGGACCGGCCGCCGCAGGTGGACATCGTCGCGGGGGCGACCGTCACCGTGCTGGTGATGGGCGACAGCGTGGTGCGATCCGCCGTGCGGCTGATCCGCTCGGGGCGGCTGGGCGGCGTGGACCCGGCGGAACTTGCCCCCGAGGTGCAGCGCGAGCTTGATCCCGCCGCCACCGCCGCGGCGGACTGGGAAACGCTGGTGGGCGACGGCACCGTGCGTTCGCTGGTGATGACCGTGGGCGAGGTCAGCCAGGCCTTTGCCGAAGCGGGCGAGCCGCTGGCGGCCGGGCGTCCCGAGACCCAGAACCCGGAAGACACCTTCATCCAGCTTTACGTGGCGCCGGTGTCGGTGCCCTCGATCGGGATCAGCCTGCTGGGCCAGCAGGGCTATGACCGGCTGGCCCAACGCTTGGAACCGGGACAGTCCGCGTTGCTGGTCGCGGGCGACGGGGCCTATTCGTGGAAAGGCTCGGGCTATGTCCGGGGCGGGGTCTTCGACCGGGTCGAGTTGCTGCAGGACGGGCAGGGCCTGCGTTTCCAGGACCGCAACCATACCCGCTTGCCCACTCTGGCAGCCCAGGGCGCGCCCCGCCTGCGCGAGATCGCGCTGTTCGTCGTCCCCGGGGGCGCCGATTTCAACGTGACGAAGCCCTTCGAGCTGCAACTGCTGGTCCATCGCGCCACGGAAGGGCGCGACACCGCCACGCTGGCCTTCGATCTCGGCTACAGCCTGCCGGAAAGCTACATGCTGCCCCCGCCGGAACCTGAACCGGCCGCC
>NZ_JAUNPC010000072.1:5498-13929 GCF_030536915.1 Paracoccus sp. (in: a-proteobacteria) | reverse complement strand
CGCCGCGAAAATCCCGCTGACAGCCGCGGCCTGCGTCGGCCCGATCTCGACCGCAAGCCAGCCGCCCGGCACCAGATGCGCCCCGGCACCCGTGGCGATGGCGCGATAGGCGCCAAGCCCGTCGCCCTCGTCGGTCAGGGCGCCGCGGGGTTCCCACTGGCGCACCTCGGGCGACAGGGCGGGCATCTCGTCGGCGGCGATATAGGGCGGGTTCGAGACGATCAGGTCGAAGCGGCCATCGACCGCCGAAAACCAGTCCGAGCGCCGGAAATCCGCCGCGATCCCCAGCGCGGCGGCGTTTTCCCGCGCGACCTCAAGCGCCGCCGCCGAGAGATCGACGCCAAGGCCCCCCGCGCCCGGCCGTTCCGCCAGAAGCGACAGAAGGATCGCGCCGGTCCCGGTGCCGAGGTCCAGCACTCTCCGCCACGGCAGGTCCAGCGCGGCGGCCACCAGCGTTTCCGTCTCGGGACGGGGGTCGAGCGTGTCGCGGGTGACGCGGAAGCGGTGCTTCCAGAAGTCGCGGTAGCCGAGGATCTGGCTGACGGGCTGGCGCTGCAGCCGCGCGGCGATGGCCTGGGCGAAGCGTGCCGCGGCATCGGGGGGAAGCGGCTGCGCCAACGCGTCCCGCAAGGCATGGCGCGGCACGCCCAGCGCGTGGCCCATCAGCGCCAGCGCGTCGCCCCCCGCCGTGTCGATCCCTGCGGCAGCCAGCCGGGCAGTCGCCTCGGCCAGCACTGCGCGGGCCTCGCTCATCCTTCGGCCTCGGCCAGCCGGGCGGCCTGGTCATGGGCGGTCAGGGCGTCGACGATCTCGGCCAGGTCGCCGCCCATCACCCGGTCCAGCGCATAGATCGTCAGGTTGATCCGGTGGTCCGTCACCCGGCCCTGCGGGAAGTTGTAGGTGCGGATGCGCTCGCTGCGGTCGCCCGAGCCCACCTGCGACCTGCGATCAGCGGCGCGCTCGGCGTCGGCACGGCTCCGCTCCATGTCGTAAAGCCGCGCCCGCAGCACTGCCATCGCGTTGGCGCGGTTCTGGTGCTGCGACTTTTCCGAGCTTGTCACCACGATCCCGGTCGGCAGGTGGGTGATCCGCACGGCCGAATCCGTCGTGTTGACATGCTGGCCGCCCGCGCCCGAGGACCGCATGGTGTCGATGCGGATGTCACCGGCGGGAATGTCGATGTCCACTTCCTCGGCCTCGGGCAGCACGGCCACGGTCGCGGCCGAGGTGTGGATGCGCCCGCCCGATTCCGTTTCCGGCACCCGCTGGACCCGGTGGACGCCGGATTCGTATTTCAGTCGGGCGAAGACGCCCTCGCCCGCGATATGGGCCACGGCCTCCCTGACGCCGCCCAGCTCGGATTCGGCCAAGTCCAGCAGGCGGAAGTCCCAGCCCTGCTGTTCCGCATGGCGCTGATACATCCGCAGCAGGTCGCCCGCGAACAGCGCAGCCTCGTCGCCCCCGGTGCCGGGGCGGATTTCCAGGATTGCGGGCCGGGCATCCGCGGCGTCCCTAGGCAGCAGCGCCAGCCGCAGCGCCTGTTCCAGTTCCGGCAGAAGCGCGCGCAGGCGGGCGATCTCGTCCTCGGCCAGTTCGCGCATGACGGGGTCGGCCAGCATCGCCTGCGCCTCGGCCAGACCCGCCCGCGCCGCCCGCCATTCGGCGATCTGGGCGACCACCGGCCCGAGTTCGGCATATTCGCGGCTGACCCGCGCGATCTCGTCGGCTGCAGGTCCCGCGTTCAGCCGCGCCTCGAGATATTCGAAGCGATTGACGATCTGGTCGAGGCGGTCGGCGGGCAGCATCCCTGCCGCTTAGCCCCCCCGGCCGGGGCCGGCAAGGGCGCAGAAAGGACGAAAGCTTTGATCTGCATCATGGAACCGTCACCCTGCCGGTGCGATAGTCCCGTGACGCGCGGAAGCGGAAACTGCATCAAGCGAAGGAAGCCATGATGACCTGTCGTCCCCTTATGTATCTCACCACGGCACTTGTCCTTGTGGCGCCGGTTGCCTTTGCACAGCCGGCCACCGCGCCCGACACGATCGTCGAACAGGCGCAGGGTGTGCAGGCCCCCGCCGCAGGCGATCCGGCCGCCGAGGCGACGGCCGCGGGCGACGCTGCCCCGGCCGAAGCTTCGACCGAGGAGATCGCGGCCGAAGCCGCCGTGACCCCGCCCGAGGGCGCCGTGGCAGACCCGCAGGCCACGCCCGAGCCTGCCACCGATGTGGCAGATTCGCCCGATGCCGCGCTGCGGGCCGAAGCCGCGGACTGGTTCGAGCCGATCCCCCGCGCCGCCGAATTGCCCAGCGGCCGCCCGATCACGCGCGCGCGGGCGGACCTGGGACGGATGCTGTTCTTCGATCCCCGCATGTCGCTGTCGGGCGTCTTTTCCTGCCACTCGTGCCACAACCTCGGCCTGGGCGGGACGGACCAGCTTGAAGCCTCGGTCGGGCATGGCTGGCAGCAGGGCCCGCGCAACTCGCCCACCATGCTGAACGCGGTCTTCAATGCCGCCCAGTTCTGGGACGGCCGCGCCGAGGACCTGGCCGAGCAGGCCAAGGGCCCGGTGCAGGCGGGCGTCGAGATGAACAACACGCCCGAGAACCTGATCGCGACCATCAGTTCGATGCCCGGCTATGTCGAGGCCTTCCAGACCGCATTCCCCGGCGAGGATGACCCGATCACCTTCGACAACTTCGCCCTGGCGCTGGAAGCCTTCCAGACCACGCTCATCACTCCGAACTCGCGCTTCGACCAGTGGCTCATGGGCGTGGACGGCGCCATGAACGAACAGGAAAAGCGGGGCCTGCAGGCCTACATGGACGCGGGCTGCACGACCTGCCACGCAGGCGTGAACTTCGGCGGGCAGGAATATTTCCCCTTCGGCCTGGTCGAGGCGCCCGACGCCGAGGTGCGCCCCGAAGGCGACGTCGGCCGCTATGAGGTCACCCAGACCGAGGAGGACCAGTATGTCTTCCGCGCCTCGCCGCTGCGCAACGTCGCCCTGACCGCGCCCTATTTCCATTCCGGCAAGGTCTGGAGCCTAGAGGAAGCGGTGAAGATCATGGCGAACGCCCAGCTCGGCACCGAGCTGACCGAGGAACAGGCCGAGGACATCACCGCCTTCCTGATCACGCTGAACGGCGAGCAGCCGCAGGTCGTTCACCCGACCCTGCCCGTCCGCACCGACGAGACGCCGCCCCCCTCGCCGATCGACGCGGCCCCTGGCACGGATGCCGCGGCGAACTGAGCGCGGCTGAAAAGCATCGGGGCCGCCCTTGGGCGGCCCCTTTCCTTTGCCGGGTCCGGCGGGATCAGCCCTTGATCGCCTCGACCGAGATCCGGATCTCCATCTCGTCGGACACGGCGGGCGCCAGCATCCCGAGGTTGAAGTCGCTGCGCTTGATCTCACCCTCGGCCACGAAGCCGACCGCGGGCTTCTGCGTCATCGGATGCGCGTCCGCCTTGCGCAGATCGACCTCCAGCGTCACCGGCGCGGTCACGCCGTTCAGCGTCAACTCGCCCATCACCTTGGCCTCGTCGTCGTCCTCCAGTTCGACCGAGGTCGAACGGAAGGTCACCTGCGTGTCGGGCGAGGCGCCCTTCAGCATCTGGTCGCCATACATATGCTGGTCGAGATCCGCGTCGATGGTGCGGATCGACGACAAGGGGAAGCTGGCCTCGACGCTGGAATTCGCGGGGTTCGCCGCGTCCAGGGTGATCGTCCCGGTGACACCGTTGATCATGCCGTGGCTGATGGAAAAACCCAGGTGATCATACGAGAACATGATCTGGCTGTGGGCCGGGTCGATCACATAGGCGCCGCTGATGTCGCCGCTTTCGGCGGGGGCTGCCGTCTCGGCCGCTGCCTGCGCCGCGGGCTCGGGCGCGGCAGGGGCCTGCTGCGCGTCGGTGGCGGTCTGCGCAAGGGCGGGGGCCGCCAGCAGGGTGGAAAGGGCGAGGACGGAGAGGGTGCGGGTCATGAAGGCTCCTGTCGTTGATGTGGCCATGCAGGGATAGGTAGTGTGAGGAACATCGAACCGCCATTCTTGTTCCGGAAGCAGTCTTCTTCCATGGCCTTGCGTCGAATCCGCTTGCCTCGGGCGAGGCGTCCCCTATAAGGCCCCATTCCTTTCCGCAGTTTTGCGAAACCGGCGCAGCCTCTCGTGGCGGGGCGCGGAAAGGGCCTGACCCGCCTATGAAGCGCGCCCGAGACGAAAAGGGATTGCCATGCCGCTTTACGAGCATGTGCTGATCGCCCGCCAGGACCTGTCGAACACGCAGGCCGAAGGGCTGATCGAACATTTCTCGACCGTGCTGGCCGACAACGGCGGAACGGTCAGGGAAAGCGAATACTGGGGCGTGCGCACGCTCGCCTACAAGATCAACAAGAACCGCAAGGGCCACTATGCCTTCCTGCGTTCGGACGCCCCCTCGGCCGCCGTGCAGGAGATGGAGCGCCTGGCCCGCCTGCATGACGACGTGATGCGCGTCCTGACCGTCCGCGTGGACGAGCACAAGGAAGGCCCGTCGGTCCAGATGCAGCGCCGCGACGACCGCGAGCGCGGGGATCGTGGTGATCGCCGCGACGGCGACCGCGGCGACCGCCGGGATGGCGACCGTGGCGAGCGCCGCGAACCGCGTGGCGAGGATCGTGGGGACCGCGAGCGCGCGCCCCGCGGCGACCGTTTCTGATCGTAAAGGAGCGACATCATGGCGACCAAACCGTTTTTCCGCCGCCGCAAGGTCGATCCGTTCGGGGGCGACAACGCGCCCGCGATCGACTACAAGGACACCCGCCTGCTGCAGCGCTACATCAGCGAACGCGGCAAGATCGTGCCGTCGCGCATCACCGCCGTCTCGGCCAAGAACCAGCGCAAGCTGGCGCAGGCGATCAAGCGCGCGCGCTTCCTGGCGCTGCTGCCCTACGCCGTGAAGTGAGGATCTGACCGATGCAAGTCATTCTGCTCGAACGCGTGGCCAAGCTGGGCCAGATGGGCGAGGTGGTGCGGGTCAAGGAAGGCTTCGCCCGCAACTTCCTGCTGCCGCAGGGCAAGGCGATGCGCGCCTCCGACGCCAACATCGCGGCCTTCGAGGCGCGCAAGGCGGACCTCGCCAGCCGCAACGACGAGACCCGCGCCGAGGCGCAGCGCGTCGCCGAAAAGCTGGACGGGGCGAGTTTTGTCGTCATCCGCTCGGCCTCGGACGCTGGCGCGCTTTATGGCTCGGTCACGCCGCGTGACATCGCCGATGCCGCCGAGGCCGATGGTTTCCAGGTCGAGCGCCGCCAGATCGTGCTGTCCGAGCCGATCAAGGAACTGGGCCTGCATGACGTGACCGTGCACCTTCACCCCGAGGTCGAGGCGAAGATCACCCTGAACGTCGCCCGCTCGCCCGAAGAGGCCGAACTGCAGGCAACGGGCCGCTCGATCCAAGACTTGGCCGCCGAGGAAGACGCCGCCGCCGAATTCGAGATCGCCGAGCTTTTCGACGACATCGGCTCGGCCGGCCGCGACGAGGACGACGCCCCCCGCGGCTGATTCCCCTCGCCCTTCCCGAAACCCGAACCGCGCCGCATCCCGGCGCGGTTTTTCTTTGCGCGCCCCTTGCCGGAACGCCCCTGCCCCGCCGCAGGTTGGTTTGGCGGACCCTGCAAGGAGGCAGTCATGAGCACCCATCCCACCATCCTCGGCGACATGGTCAGAAACGAGGGGGAAAAGGACGACAAGACCTCGCTGGATGTCGAGCGCGACCTCGGCACACCCACTGGCATCGACAACGACACGGCGGATGTCGCCCGCGACCTGGCGATCCCGCCCTCGGACCTGCCCGATGCCGAACGGCAGCCGGAAGCCGTCCCCGGACGCAAGCAGTCCGAGTGACAGAGCTTTGGCTGCGGGAACGATCGGCCGAGCCGACGTGTTGGAGGACCAAAGGGACCGCATCGCCGCAGGCGCGGCAGCAGCAAGGAAAAACCTCATGTCCGATACCGACAACCTCCCGTCCAACAGCTATATTCCCCAGGGTGGCGGCCTTGGCCGGCCGGTGGACCGCCGGCAGGAACGCTACCAGCCCTCGGGGCACAGCGCCCGTCCGATCCCGCCGCACGGCGACGTGTCGCCTGACGGGGAGCGGATCTGGCCGCAGCCGTCGATGACCTCGCGCGTGCTGGTCTACGGGGGCGCGGCCATCGCCGCCGCGGCCGCGACCGCCGGGGTGGTGCTGGCGGCGCGGAAGGTGGCCGACATGGTGACCGGCAATGACGAACTGGACCGCGAGGCGCATGACGCGGCCGAACGGGCGCGGGTCAAGGTCTATGACGAGGCCCATGGCCGCTACACCGCGCCCCGCATGGCCGCCATGCCCGAACGCGAGCGCGAGGCTGTGCGCGCCCGTGCCCGCAGCCGGATGCGCGAGGATGACGCTCAGCGCAGCCGGATGCGCGCGGAAGCCCGGCGCAAGCAGGATGACGACCGCAGGCCCGCCCGCCCGCGCCAGGGGGTCCAGCCCATGGGCTTTCTGGACGATGTCGAGCATACCGCCCAGCGGCTGACACGCACGGTCAACGACGTGGTGAACGGCATCGGCGCGGCGGTTGCGGCCTTCCAGTCCGTCGCGACCCAAGCCGAGGACGTGATGCGCAACTTTCAGGGTGCCGCCGATCAGGTCCGCGGCTTTCTGGACACCGGGCGCGGGACTGGAACGAACCCGGCGCCGCGCCGCGACCCTTACCGCCGCCCTGCGCGCCGCGACGTGGTCGACCTGCGCGAAACGGACGACGCCGCGCAGGCCGGCGGCGATCACGCCCGGACCCACCGCCTCTAGCCCCGGTCGTCCGGCATCCCCGATCCGGCCGCGCCTTTCCGGCGCGGCCTTTCCCCACCCGAGGCACCCATGAGCGACCCGAAACCCGATGTCTTCGCAGCCCTGTTCGACCCGCTTCCCGAAGGCTGGCGCGAACGCAAGGGCCTGCCGCCCGAATCCGGCGGGTCAAAGCAGGACAAGCCCGGAAAGCCCGGCAACGGGAAGGAATCCGCATCCGCGGCGAAAAAGACGGCCGAAGCCAACGAGGCACCCCCGCCACGCCGTCCCGGCGCCCCGGAAACGCCTTGGCAGTTGAGCCGGCAAAGCTGGATCGAGGTCGGCAAGCGCGTCGTGAAGGAGTTCAGCGCCGACCGCGTCACCTCGGTGGCGGGCGGCGTCACCTTCTTTGCGCTGCTGGCGCTGTTTCCCGCGATCACGGCGCTGGTGTCGATCTACGGGATGCTCGCCGATCCGGCGACCATCGCCGACAACCTGTCGATGCTGGACCGCATCCTGCCGGAAAGCGCGCTGGAACTGATCTCGGGACAGGTGATCGCCATCGCCTCGGCCCCCGCCACATCGCTGTCCATTGCCGGGATCATCGCGATCTTGGTCGCGCTGTGGTCCGCGAATGGCGGCATGAAGGCGCTGATCGAGGCGCTGAACATCGCCTGGTTCGAAACCGAGAAGCGCGGCTTCATCAAGCTGAACCTGGTGTCGCTGGCGTTGACCCTCAGCGCGATCGTGGGTGTCATCCTGATGATCGCGCTGGTCGCGATCCTGCCGGTGCTGCTGAACACCGTCCTTGCCGGCAGCGGCGTCGAGACATGGCTGAACTGGCTGCGCTGGCCGATCCTTGCCGGAATGCTGATCCTGGGGCTCGCGGTGATCTACCGCTTTGCCCCCAGCAAGGAAGACCCCCAGTGGCAGTGGATTTCCCCCGGCGCGGCCGTGGCGGCGCTTGGGCTGCTGATCGCCTCGATCCTGTTTTCCTGGTACACGGCGAACTTCGCCAATTACAACGAAACCTACGGTTCGCTGGGGGCGGCGGTCGCGATGATGATGTGGCTGTGGATCGCCGCCATCGTGGTCCTGACCGGGGCCGAGGTGAATTCCGAGGTCGAGCGGCAGATCAAGATCGAGAACGGCGTCGCGCCCAAGGACGAGGACGACATGGACCGCAGATGAAAAAGGCCGCCCCGAAGGGCGGCCTTTCCGTTCCGGGTCGGGACGATCAGATCTCGTCCAGCGACTCCAGCGCCTTCTCCAGTTCCTCCTTGGAAACGGAACGGTCCGTCACCTTGGCGCCGGCGATGATGTGATCCACCACCTTGTCCTCGAAGATCGGGGCGCGAAGCTGCTGGCGGGCGGCCTCGTTCTGCTGGATGAACTCGAAGAAGGCGCGTTCCTGACCGGGGAAGTTCCGGGCCTGGCGCATGACGGCCTGCGTCATCTCCTGGTCCGAGACGTTGATCTCGGCCTTCTGCCCGACATCGGCCAGCAGCAGGCCCAGGCGCACGCGGCGCTCGGCCAGCTTCTTGTGCTCGTCGGTGGGCTCGATGGCCCCGTGGTTGTGGCCCTGCTCCTCGGGGTGTTCCTCGTGCCAGAGCTGGTGGGCGATCTGCGC
>NZ_JAUNPC010000072.1:0-5398 GCF_030536915.1 Paracoccus sp. (in: a-proteobacteria) | reverse complement strand
TTGAGATGCGGGGCGCCGTAATCCTCGGGGAAGGTGACGTTGACGTTCACGCTGTCGCCGGCCTTGACGCCGGCCAGCTGGTCCTCGAAGCCGGGGATGAAGGACCCCGAGCCCAGCACCAGCGGATAGCCCTCGGCGCTGCCGCCCTCGAAGGCCTCGCCATCGACCATGCCCTTGAAGTCGATCGTGACCTGGTCGCCCGGCTGCGCGGCCTCGCCCTCGGCGCGGTCCTCGAAATCCTGCGCGTTCTTCGCGAGGTTTTCCAGGGCCTCGGCCACGGCCGAATCCTCGGGCTCGACCGTCAGCCGCTCAAGCTCGACTGCCGACAGGTCCACTTCCGGGATCTCGGGCAGCATCTCGTAGGACACGTTGACGACCACGTCGTCGCCTTCCTTCCAGCCCTCGCCGTCCTGCATCTCGATCTTCGGCTGCATGGCTGGGCGGACGCTGTTTTCCTGCATATGCGCGCTGATCGCGTCATCGATGGATTTCTGCATCGCATCGCCCATGACACGGGGGCCGTAGTTCTTCTTCAGCAGCGCCATCGGCACCTTGCCCTTGCGGAAGCCCTTCATCTCGATCTGGGGCTGCGCCTCGGCCAGCTGGCGATCGACCTCGGCGGCCAGATCGGCGGCGGGCAGCGTGAACTGGTAGCCGCGCTTGAGACCTTCGTTCAGGGTTTCCTTGACCTGCATGGGCATTCCTTTTGTCATGTCGAAGGGGCCGCGACAGCAGCGGCCGTGCAGTTTGTGCGCCCTTCTAGGGACCCCCGGCCGTGCGCGCAAGCGGCAGCGCCATGCCCGGGCGGGCCGGCAAACCGCGTTTGCGCCCCGATCCGCCTTGTGCTTCCGGCCCCGCTGGTCCATCGCAACCCGCACAACCACCGGAAGACATGATGAGGATCGTTGGCCTGTGCCGCTTTTCGCTGGTCGGACGGGGCGACTGGCGGGCCACGCGGCAGATGACCGCAGAGGAGTTCGGGGCAATCGCCTCGGAACGCGCCGCGATGCTTTTCGCCCCCCGCCGGCTGGAGGCGCGGCTCGCCACCTTCGAGCATCTCACCCTTGCCTCGCTCAAGGCGCAGACGGACCCCGACTTCACCTTTGTCGTGCTTGCCTCAAGCCTGATGCCCGAGTTCTACCAGGACCGGCTGGAAGCGGCCTGCGCCGAGGTGCCCCAGGTCGTGCTGCGCTATTTCCCCGTGACCAGCGCGGAGGCCGCCCAGGACGCGACCTTCCGGGAACTCGGCATCCGCTATGGGGACACCCTGCAGTTCCGGCTGGATGACGACGACTGCCTGTGCGCCGATTACGTCGAGGTGATGCGGCAGAACGCGGCGCCCCTGATGGGCGGACCCGAGGTCTTCGCCGCCAGCCTGACCGGGGTGATGTTCTCGGTCCTGAACGGGCCGGGGCCGGTGGTCTATGACTGGCCGGTGGCCTTCTACAGCGCCGGCGCCGCCATGCGCCATCCCCGGCGCAGCATCTTCCGCTTCGGGCATTACGCGCTGCCGCAGAGGTTTCCGCATGTGACATTGCCGCGCGGGATGGCGCTTGTGACGCATGACGGCAGCAACGACACCGGCCTGCCGAACGAGGCTCGCAAGAAGCGCCGCGGCATGACCGTGATGAGCCCCGCCGGCATCAGGGCCGCGCGCGACAGGCATTTCCCGTTCCTGACCGGGGCGGGCATGAGGGTGGCCGGGCTGACACAGGCGATCGATAGGGCCGGCTGAGGCAGCGTTCCCCGGCCGCAGGCCGGGTCAGGGGTGGGATGGTGCGGGTAAAGGGACTCGAACCCCCACGCCTTGCGGCGCCAGAACCTAAATCTGGTGCGTCTACCAGTTCCGCCACACCCGCATCCCCGGCGCGGCGCGCCGGTCGGGGTCTTGTAGCAAAGCCGCCGCCCGTGCGCGAGGGGGAAATCACGGCCCGAGATCGCGGAACACGCCCGGCAACTGGTCGGGCAGGTCATCCGCGATCAGGCCGGGACCGAAGCGCCGCGCGGCAGCGGCGTGCAGCCATGCGCCGGTCGCCGCGGCCTCGAGCGGCGGGAAGCCGCGGGCGAGCAGCCCGGCGATGATGCCCGCGAGCACGTCCCCCGCCCCCGCGGTGGCAAGCCACGGCACGTCGAAGGCCGAATGGATGCGCGCCTGACCATCGGGCGCCGCGATCACCGTGTCGGGACCCTTCAGCAGCACGACCGCGCCCGAGCGGGCGGCGGCCTCGCGCGCGGTGTCGAGCTTGGAATAAAGCGGGCCGCGTCGTTCGGTCAGGGCGTGAAGGGAGACCCGGGACGCCTGTGCAGGCGCGTCCATGTCGTCCTGCACCGTGGCCTCTGCAAGCCCGGGTCCCTGATCCGCACGGCTTCCTCTGACCGGGCGGGGTCCGGCGAGCTTCCCGGCTAGGTCGGGGAACATCCGCGCGAACTCTCCCCCATGCGGCGTCAGCACGCAGGCGGCATGCAGGCCCTCGCCCCCCCGTGCCGCCAGCGCCGTCAGCGCATCGGCATCCAGCACGCAGGGACGGCCCGCCGCAAGCAGCGGGCCCAGCAGCGCCGCCGCGCGATCTACCCCGCAGCCGGGGCCGAGGCACAGCGCACCGATCCGCCGGTCCTGCAGCAGCGCGGCAAGCGCCCCGGCGTCGTCCACCCCGCGCCGCATCAGCGCGTCCGGTGGTCCCGCGTGCTCGATCAGCGCCGCGCCGGGCGGGGCCAGCGTCACCAGCCCCGCCCCCGCCCGCAGGGCCGCGCGGGCCGCCAGCCGGGCCGCGCCGCCCTGACTGACGCCACCGGCAAGGACCAGCGCGTGCCCGTGGGTGAACTTGTGGCCATGGGCCGCGCGGCCCTTGTCCAGCGCGGCCCATGGCCTGCCGTCACGACGCGCATCGGGGATGTCGAAGGCAGGGGCAACCGCGACCAGCCGCGCCGGGCGCAGCCCGCCTCCCTCGCGCAGTCCGGTCAGTCCGATGTCGGCGATCACCAGTTCGCCGCAGCAGGCGGGGCCGCGTTCCAGCAGGTGTCCGGGCTTGGGGCTGTCGAAAGCGACCGTCAGCCGGGCATGCAGGTCGGTTTCCCGCGGCTGGCGCGGCGCCCCGAGGAACGCCCCGCTGTCGAGGCAGAGGCCGCTGGGGCAGTCCACCGCCACCAGCCTTTCGCGAAAGGACGCATCGCCGCCCAGATGGGCGAGGATGGCGGCGATCCCGCCCTCGGGCGCGCGGGTCAGGCCGGTGCCGAAGATGGCATCGACGCAAAGCCCGCCCGCCCCGCGCTGCAACTCGTCCACCGTCAGCGGCAGGATCGCGCCCATGGCCGCCCAGCGCCGCTTCATCTCGGCCGCGTCCGGGCCGGGGCTGTTGTCCAGCCCCAAGACCCGCAGCCGCCACCCCGCCTGCGCCAGCAGCCGCGCCACCACATAGCCGTCGCCGCCGTTGTTCCCCGGCCCGCACAGCACCACCGCATGCCCCGGCCGGGGCCAGCGCAGCCGGATCGCGCCGGCGACCGCCGCCCCTGCCCGTTCCATCAGCTCCAGTCCCGTGACCGCGCCGCGGGACATGGCCGCGGCTTCAAGGGCGCGCATCTCGGCCGTGGTGAGGACTTGGGTCCAGCCCATCCTCGGGCTGCATCTTTTTTCGGCAGGTTGCCTGTTCATCGGGCACTCTCGCGAAGGCTGCGGTTCGGGGCGGTGTCAAACCATACCGCCGCATTTACCCCGTCCATCAAACCCTTCACCAACAGCCCAAGGCAAGCCGGACGAGGAGTGCAGGGCGATGAAGAAGGTCGAAGCCATCATCAAGCCGTTCAAGCTGGATGACGTGAAAGAAGCGCTGCAGGACGCGGGCGTCCAAGGCCTGTCCGTCACCGAGGTCAAGGGCTTCGGCCGCCAGAAGGGCCATACGGAACTTTACCGCGGCGCCGAATATGTCGTCGATTTCCTGCCCAAGGTGAAGATCGAGATGGTGCTGCCCGACGATCTGGTCGAGGCCGCGATCGAGGCGATCATCGGCGCTGCCCGCACCGACAAGATCGGCGACGGCAAGATCTTCGTTTCCCCCGTCGAGCAGGCGATCCGCATCCGCACCGGCGAGACCGGCGACGACGCCGTCTGAGCCGAACCCATACCCACGAACCCGCAACCACGCGGCAAGGAGAAGTTCATGGCCACGAAAACGGTCGCCGAGGTCCTCGACCTCATGAAATCGGAAGAGGTCGCCTATGTGGACGTCCGCTTCACCGACCCCAAGGGCAAGCTGCAGCACGTCACCCTGGACGTGGACCTGATCGACGAGGACTGGTTCGAGGAAGGCTTCATGTTCGACGGCTCGTCCATCGCCGGGTGGAAGTCGATCGACCAGTCGGACATGAAGCTGATGGCCGATCCCGCCTCGGCCTATATCGATCCCTTCTATGCCGAAAAGACGCTGTGCCTGCATTGCAACGTGGCGGAACCCGACACCGGCGAGCCCTATGACCGCGACCCCCGCAGCACCGCGGTCAAGGCCGAGGCCTATCTGAAATCGACCGGCATCGGCGACGCCTTCTATTGCGGACCCGAGGCCGAGTTCTTCCTCTTCGACGACGTGCGCTATGCGGTCACGCCGCAGAAGGTCAGCTTCCAGATCGATTCCCACGCGGCGGCCTGGAACACCGACACCGAATACGACACCGGCAACCAGGCCCACCGCGCGCCCTTCAAGGGCGGCTATTTCCCGGTGAACCCCATCGACGAGGGGCAGGACATCCGGTCCGAGATGCTGTCCACGATGAAGCGGATGGGGATCAGGGTGGACAAGCACCACCACGAGGTTGCCACCGGCCAGCACGAGTTGGGGATGATCTTCGGCGGGCTGGTGGAACAGGCCGACAACATCCAGAAATACAAATACGTGATCCACAACGTGGCCCATGCCTATGGCAAGACCGTGACCTTCATGCCCAAGCCCATGAAGGGCGACAACGGGTCGGGCATGCACGTCAACATGTCGATCTGGAAGGACGGCAAGCCGCTTTTCGCCGGCGACCGCTATGCGGATCTCTCGCAGGAAGCCCTGTGGTTCATCGGCGGCATCCTGAAGCACGCGAAAGCCCTAAACGCGATCACCAACCCCTCGACCAACAGCTACAAGCGGCTGATCCCCGGCTTCGAGGCCCCGGTGCTGCGCGCCTATTCCGCGCGCAACCGCTCGGGCGCGGTCCGCATCCCGTGGACCGAATCGCCGAAGGCCAAGCGCGTCGAGGCCCGCTTTCCCGACCCGTCGGCCAACCCCTACCTGTGCTTCGCGGCGCTGCTGATGGCGGGGCTGGACGGCATCCGGGGCAAGATCGACCCCGGCCCGGCCTCGGACAAGGACCTCTATGACCTGCCGCCCGAGGAACTGGCCGAGATCCCGACCGTCTGCGG
>NZ_JAUNPC010000071.1:11876-14291 GCF_030536915.1 Paracoccus sp. (in: a-proteobacteria) | reverse complement strand
TAGTGTCGCCAAGGTGTATTGTGTCGATTTTAGTGTCTCATTCCTTTGCCCCGAAGTTTCGCGGACTCGCTGTCAGCGTTGTTATTGTCGCGCTGAATATGCTGCTGCTGTGGCTCATCATCGAGGCGGGCCGACGCAGCCTCATGAACGTCGATTGGCTGATGCGGGACGCCAGCGCAGTCACCGGCTCTCCGCCCTACACAGGAGGCTACCAGTATCTGGCCGTGCTGGCCTGGGCGGTGGGGGCGGCCATTCCAATCTTCGCACTGGCAATTCTGGCCTCGGAGCAGCGGGCGACCTGGGGACCTGTCCTTGGCCTCGGCGGCGCGTATATGGCGTTTGCCTGCCTCGATGACCTCTTCATGTTCCATGAGCACGTGGAGGTGGCGGGGATACCCGAGCCGCTTCTGGCCGTGCACGCAGCCGGCATGCTGCTTCTTCTGGCCTTCCTTGCGCGGGTCTGGCGCAAAACGCCTTGGATCGTCTTGACTGCCGCGCTGGCAGGGCTCGGTGGCTCGGTAGGGATCGACCTGCTGCAGAACTTAGATCTCATTCCTGAGGCGTCCCAGTTCCGCGTCTCGCTGATCGAGGAATTCCTGAAGCTGACTGGCGTCTGCCTCATGACGGCTTACCTCGCGATGGTCTCAGCCTTGGCGCTGCGAAGCAGCTGACACCTTCTGCGTGCCCCGCAGGACGGCTAGATGCTCCCACCAGCACGATCAGAAGCCAGCAAGATGATCCTCACGCACCTAGGCAAAAGCAGCATAAGGGCGTCCTAGCCTCGATCAGGTTCCTGCGGGCAGGGACGCGGCGTCCCAGATGCGGCCGTGCCATTCCGCTACGCTTCCAAGGCCATCAAACGCCGCATCCTTGGAGATCAGGGGACAGCCGAGGGCGATGGCCGTCGCCGCGATCATCCGGTCGAACGGGTCGCGGTGGCTCCACTGCATCGCCCCTGCCAGAAACGCGATCTCGGCCGTATAGGGCGCGATCTCGGTGCCCTGCGCGCGCCAGAGCGGCAGAAGCTGGTCGATGACGGGATCAAGCTCGGGCCATTTCCCGAGGCGATGCTTCTGCGTGATCTCGTAGAAGCTGATCGGGGCGACATAGGTGACATCCGCCGCCTCTATCATGCCCCGCGCCGTGGCGCTCAGTTCCGATGACATGACCAAGCTCCAGATGAAGGCATGGGTGTCGAGCAGGACTGCCCTCACTCCCAGTCCCTCAGGTCGTCCTCGGACAAGGGGGCGAGGAAATCCGGCACCCTGCTGACCAGTCCATCGCCGATCCCGATGCGCACGGTGGGGCGATGGACCGAGACCAGCCGCACGGCCGGCTGACCGCCACGGGCGATGATGACCTCCTCGCCCTTCTCGGCCGCGGCGATCAGTTCGGACAGCTTGGCCTTGGCTTCCGCAATGTTCATCTGCATGGACGCACCCTCCCTTTGCTCAAAACAAGATGGTCTTGAACCAGGATTTGGTCCAGCTGCTTGCGTTTGCCAAGATCGAACGGCAGCAGGCAAACCCCTCGTGGGCGTTGAACCTGAACGAGGGTGAACCTTTTGGCATATGCCTCGGGTGAGGTCGCGAGGGTGTCAGGATGGAAGCGGCTGTTCGACCAAGCCTTGCGCCGCGAACCGCCCGCCTCGATGAGGCGGGCCTGTCCGAGAGCACTGAGGCTTTACAACACGGACGTCACCGAGCCCGCGCAGGCGTACAATCGTTCATCCAAACACGAAGTCGCCAGCGTCCAGATCAACGATGGAAACCCCTTGGAGCCCCAGACGATCGCCGTTTCCGAAGTCGATCATTGCGTTCGGTCCCACGTCGCTCATGAGTCCCGTCAGGTCAGCAAAGCTGTCAATGCCGTTCACTACGATCCTGATGGTGTCGACGCCGTCATCGAAGTCGGTGATCCTGTCGGTGCCGTCATCAAAGACGAACACATCAGCGTTGCCGCGTCCGGTCAGCACGTCGTTGCCGTCGCCGCCCAGGAGCACGTCGGCGCCGTCGCCGCCGGTGATCCGGTCGTTGTCGGCACCGCCGTCAAGCCGCAGGCGGATCAGCCCGGCCAGTCCCCCGCCGCCGGTGATGGTGTCGGCGCCGCCGCCCCCGTTCACGTCCAGCCGCTCGGTGCTGCCGATGTCGAGCGAGAACGGGATCAGGTTGGTGCGGTCGAAGTCCACCCGGGGTCCGTTGGCGGCGATGGTGAAGGCATCGCCCACGGCCGCACCGTTCACCTGCACGGTGTCATGGCCCGCGCCTCCTTCCATCAGGTCCGAGCCGTCGCCGTTGTTCCAGATCATCCGGTCGTTGCCGTTGCCGCCATAAACCCTGTCGGCGCCCCGGAACCCGACGAGCACGTCGTTGCCGTCGCCGCCCAGGAGCACGTCGGCGCCGTCGCCGCCGGTGA
>NZ_JAUNPC010000071.1:0-11776 GCF_030536915.1 Paracoccus sp. (in: a-proteobacteria) | reverse complement strand
GGTCCGAGCCGTCGCCGTTGTTCCAGATCATCCGGTCGTTGCCGTTGCCGCCATAGACCCTGTCGGCGCCCCGATCGCCCAGGAGCACATCGTTGCCGTCGCGGCCGAGGAGCACGTCGGCGCCATTTGCCCCGCGGACGAGGTCATTACCGGCCAATGCATTGATCAAGTCGTTGTTGAGAGTGCCGATAAGCGTGTCGGCGCCGTTGCTGCCTGTGATGTTGGCCATCTCGTATCTCCTGCCTTGCCGCCATGTGCGGACTGCACGCTATTGATGACCGGAGGCCGTAGATGCGAGCGTGGTAGGAAGCGTGGAATTCGCCGCATCCGAGCGTTGTTTTTGCGCGGGATCGTGCAAAGAAGTCGACGTGAACCTTGGTCACATAGCCAGGTCCACGACCAGCGGGAACGGGGGCCAGCCCTCCTCGCGCGCCACTGCACGGGCATAAACGTCGACCTGGCTGCGGGCGCGCAGGATGGTGTCGTCCCGTCGGCGCGAGCCGCGCAGGCCTACCCCTGCCGCTGCACGGCCTGTAACCGCTCGCACTGGTTGGCCGGGTTCTGCTGGGATTATCCGTCACCCTCCCGGGTTGATGACGAGGCAATCTGTGGCTGCGTGGACGACATTATCTGTGCCGCTGACCGTCATGATCCGCCGCATCCGGCCTTGACAGTCGTCCCAAGGAGTGAGGGGCGGAAAAGTTGCAGGGTAGTCTTGTCGCCTGGCTGGAGATCAGCCGGGCAGCCTCGAAGAAGTGCGCCGCGGCTGACGGCCATGGCAGCCCCGCGCAAGCAGGAGAGCCGGCGATCGACGGTGGCGCAGCTTGCCGGCCCTTTGCGGCGGAATGACCGGCACCACATCGCCAGCGTCGCAGCCGCGGCCTGCGGGCAGGACGATCGCCTCTGCCGGTCCCGGCGCCTCTTTTCCGCGCCGCCGAAACGCTGAAGCAGATCAAGGCAGATCGGACAGGGTCAGGATCTTCCGTGCGAGAGCCTCGTAGTCGCCGTCGAAATGATGTCCGCCGTTGGTTTCCACGTCGGTCACGCCCTTCAGGGCCGCGCTGGTGCAGGCGCTCTCCTTCTCGTCGCGGCCATGGACGCAGAGCACGCGGCCCGCGGGCAGGGCCGCGATGGCGGGCGGGATATCGTAGCCATCGCCGCCGATCCCCAGCCAGCCCGCGACGGTGATCTGGAACGAGGTCGTCTGCCCCGGCCCCAGCAGGGCGATGCTGCGGGTGCGGTCCTGCAACTCGCGTGGCAGCAGCGGCCAGGCGAAGGGCAGGGTATCGGCGCCGAAGGAATAGCCGATCAGCAGGACCGGCAGCCTGCCCGAGGGATCGGCCTTCCCGACAAGGGCCGCGATGTCGCTGGCCAGTTCCTGCGGCTGGCGCTTCGACCAGAAGTAACGCAGCGCGTCGAGCCCGACGACATGGATGCCCTGCGTGGCCATCCACTCGCCGATCGTCTTGTCGAGGTCGCGCCAGCCGCCGTCGCCCGGATCGCGCAGATCGAGGGGGGCAGCGTCCGCGAACGCTTCGCCAGCCTGCACCTGCGCGAGGTGGCCGAGGACATCGTGGATGTCCATGCGCCGGAAGCCGAGGAGAGCGGAAACCGGCTTGTCCTTGCAATCGAGTGGCGCTGGCCCCTTCCCGGTTCGCGGCGACCGCCACCTGCTGGGCCGGGTGCTGGCCAACCTGATCGAGAACGGTCTGCGTCATGTTTCTCCCGGCGGCCGGATCACGGTGACGCTGGAGCGCGAGGCGGGCAGGCGGTTCTTTCCGTCCGTGATGATGGCCCCGGCATCCCCGAACACGAAGGCGCCAACGTCCTGCGCCCACTTTACCGGCTGGAACGAAGCCGGACCAGTGACGGCTGCGACCTTGGCCATGGCCTCGTTGCCGCCATCCCGGCGGTTTACGACGCGGAATTGTCGCTTGGCGATGCCGGGCCTGCTGGTCAGGATCGCGTTTCCGCTGTGACCGGCCTTGTGCAGCAGGCTTCGAGCAGCGCCCTGGTGGAAAGCCGGGGCCGCGCGGAAAACCCGCGCTGCAATCAACAGCCCACCGGGTTGCGGCGGTCCCGAAGATCGACAGGTTCAACGCGGTTTCGGCGCCCTGAAGCGCGCTTCGAACCCGCTGTCCCGCGCTGTGGCAGGGGAGTGCAACGTCAGCGTTCCGCCGGACTGCCGAGCGATCGTGTCGGCGATGTGCAGCCCCAGGCCGAAACCATCCGTGGAGGTGTTCGTCCTCTGGAACCGCCGTGTCAGCCCCGACAGATCGCTTCCGTTGACAAGAGGCCCCTCATTGCGGACTGCAAGGCAGCCTTCTTCCGTCAAGGCAACCGTCACCGGCGATCCGGCTGGCGAGTGCTGGAAGGCATTGTCGATGAGGTTGCCCGCCAGGATCGCGAAGGCGTCCGGGTCGATGGGCGAGAGCACAGGACCATCCGGCAGCGACAGCCGCAGCCGGCCGGCCCGGTCCGCGTTGCGGCGGCTGTCGTCGAGGACATGGTCCAGCAGCGCGCGCAGGTCATGGGGCCGGGGTGCCGCGCCAAGGCCCGCATCGGCGCGGGCCAGTTGCAGCAGGCGGGCGACAAGGCGGCTCATGCGGGTCAGCGCGGCCTCGATGCGGTCGATGCGGTCGAGCGCGGGGCCGGTCGCCTCGGCGCGCAGGCGCTGGGTCTGGGCAAGGGCCACGGCGACGGGGGTCCGCAGCTCATGCGCGGCGTTGGTGGCGAAGGCGCGCTCGCCGTCCAGGGCCTGGCCCAGGCGCATCATCAGTCCGTTCGTGGTGGCGGTGATCGCGCGCAGTTCCCACGGCTGGCCGGCGGCGTCGATGGGGTCCAGCCGCCCGTCGCCCCGCGCCTCGATTTCCGCGCGCAGGTGGTCCAGGGGCCGCAGGGCCGCCCGTGCGATCCGGCCGACAAGGACATAGGCCAGCGGCAGCAGCGCCAGCATCGGCAGAAGAAAGGCCAGCAGGCTTTCGCGATAGGCGTCGCGACGTTCATGCAGCGGATCGCCATAGATCGCGGCCAGACCTTCCGCGTTCGGCTCGGTCACATGGAAGGCGTGGGTTGCGGTGCGGACATGGCCGGGCCGGGGCGGGCCCTCGGGCAGCGCCGCCCCGGCCGCGCTGGGGGATCGCAGCAGGACCCGCCCGGCGGGATCGACCAGCAGGTAGACCAGCGCCTCGTCGGGGTTGCTGCTGACCGGGGGCAGGGCGGCGGCGGCGCCATCGGCGGCCCAGCGTTCGGCCAGCACCGGCAGGAACAGCCGCGCGGTTTCCCGCAGCTGCAGGTCCAGCAACTCCTCCTGCTCGTGGCGCAGAACCAGCGCCGTCGCCAGCCCCGCCAGCAGCCAGATCACCACGAATCCCGCGCTGGTCAGCAGCGCCAGCCGCCGCGACAGGCTGCCCGGACCGTTCATCCCTGCCCCATGCGATAGCCGAAGCCGCGCACGGTCTCGACCGCCGCGCGGCCCAGCTTGGCGCGCAGGCGGCTGACATGGGCCTCGATGGCGTTGCTTTCGACCTCCTCGCCGAAGCCGTAGACGGCGTCCTCCAGCTCGGCCTTGCCCACGACCTGGTCGGGGCGGCGGCTGAGGCGGTCGAGGATCGCCCATTCGCGCGGCGTCAGCGTCACGGGGGCGCCGTTCCGCGTCACCACCCGGGCCGAGGGCGAGATGCAGAGCCCCCCGAACCGCCGTTCCGGCGCGCGGGCGCCGTCGGCGCGGCGCAGGATCGCGTTGATCCGGGCCAGCATCTCGTCCAGATCATAGGGTTTGACCAGGTAGTCGTCGGCCCCGGCCTCCAGCCCCGCGATGCGCTCGGTGATCCGGTCGCGGGCGGTGACGATCAGGACCGGGGTCGGGTCGCGGCGGTCGCGCAACGCGCGCAGCAGGGCCAGCCCCTCGCCATCGGGCAGGCGCAGGTCCAGCAGGATCAGCGCATAGGGCATGGCGCGGACGGCCGCCTGCGCCTCGTCCAGCGTCGCCGCGTGATCGACGGCATGGGCAGCCGCGCGCAGGTGGTCCACCACCGCCTGCGCCAGGTCCGCCTCGTCCTCGACCACCAGAAGCCGCATCCGGTCCCCCGTTTTGCCTTGTCTACGCCCGCCGTCAGCAATCCGTAAGGTTTTCCGCCCATTGCCCCGGGCGACAGGCAAATTCGGACGGTGGATGCGGACATGACAGAGACCTCCCTGTGGATCGGGATCGGGCTCGCGGGCCAGCTTCTCTTCACCTCGCGCTTTCTGGTGCAGTGGATCGCCTCGGAGCGCCGGCGCGAAAGCGTGGTTCCGGTGGCCTTCTGGTGGTTCAGCCTTGCCGGAGGGGTGACGCTGCTCAGCTATGCCCTGTGGCGGCATGACCCGGTCTTCACCTTGGGGCAGGCCATGGGGCTGGTGGTCTATGCCCGCAACCTTGCGCTGATCCATGCCAAGAACCGCGAGGTGGCGGTGTGAGTGACGCATCGGACCTGCGGGCAGGCCCCTTGCCCCGGCCGCGCGCGGCGCGGCGCCTCCGCGTGGCTCATGCGGGCGCCCTCGCCCTGCTGGGCTTCGCCGCCGTCGCCCTTGCGGGCGTGCTGCTGCGCCCGGCCCTGCCGATCGACGAGACGCGCTATCTGGCGGTGGCATGGGAGATGTGGGCGCGCGGCGACTGGCTGGTGCCGACGAAGAACTTCGCGCTTTACACCCACAAGCCGCCCCTGCTGTTCTGGACGATGAACTTGGTCTGGTCGCTGACGGGCGTGTCCGAGATCGCCGCGCGGCTGGTCGGGCCGGGTTTTGCGGTGCTGTGCCTGCTGCTGACCGGGCGGCTGGCCCGCCGGCTGTGGCCGGACCGGGCAGAGGTCGGCGCATCAGCGACCCTCGCGCTGGCGGGGATGCTGGCCTTTGCGCTTTACGGCGAGCTGACGATGTTCGACGCGGCGCTGGCGGCGGCGACGGTCGGCGGGATGCTGGCCCTGCTGCGCGCGGTCCATGCCGGGCGGACGCGCAACTGGGCGCTGCTGGGCCTTGCCCTGGCCCTGGGGGGCTTGGCCAAGGGGCCGGTGATCCTGATCCATCTGGGTCCGGCGCTGGCGCTTTCGCCGCTGTGGTCCGGGGGGCGGATCACCTGGCGGGCCATGGCGCGGGGCGCGGGCATCGCCATCGGCACCGGGCTGGGGCTGGTCGCCCTGTGGGTGGTGCCCGCCGCCGTCACGGGCGGGCCGGATCACCGCGAGGCGATCCTGTGGACGCAAAGCGCGGGCCGGGTGACCGATGCCTTCGCCCATGCCCGGCCCTGGTGGTTCCTGCTCGCGCTGCTGCCGGCGCTGCTGTTTCCATGGATCGCCGTCCCCGCCCTGTTGCGCGCGGGCGCACGGGCCGACTGGCGCGACCCGGGGCTGCGGCTCTGCCTGGTCTGGGGGGGCACGGGGCTTCTGCTGTTCAGCCTGATCAGCGGCAAGCAGGCGCATTACCTGATTCCCGAACTGCCCGCCGCGGCCCTGGTCGTCGCGCGGCTGTCGCCCGGACGCTTCCCGCTGCGGGTTCCGGCGCTGGTCGTGGCCGCAGGCGCGCTGGCCGGGATCGCCATTGCGGCCGGGCTGGTGCCTCTGGGCCGGGCCGAGGCGCTGCTTCAGCCCCGCGCGGTGCCGGTGGCCGCCTGCCTGCTGGCGCTGGCCGCCTGCCTTGCCTCCCTGCGGCTGCGCGGGCTGGCGGGCGGCGCGGTGCTGACGCTGGGGACGGTCCTGTCGCTGAACCTGCTGGTCGGCCTCACCGCCACCCGCCCGCTTTACGACACCCACCGCATCGCCGCCGCGATCGCCCCGTTCCAGCCCGCGGGCATCGCCTTCTACGGCCAGAGCTATCATGCCGAGTTCAACTTTGCCGGCCGCCTGACCGCGCCGGTGGCGACGCCCGCCACGGCCGCGGACCTGGCGGCATGGCAGGCCGAGCACCCGGCGGGCGTCATCGTCGCCCGGCTGGACCGCGATCACCCCGACTGGCCGCCGCATGAGACCATTCCCTTCCGCAACGCCCCCTATGCCGTCTGGCACGCCGCCGACGCCCCCCGACCGGAGAGTTCGCCATGACCGCGCATCCTGATATCAGCGTCGTCATCCCCGCCCGCGACGAGATCATCGCCCTCGGGCCGCTGATCGAGGAGATCGCCCAGGCTCTCGCCGGCCGCGCCTTCGAGGCGATCGTCATCGACGACGGCTCGACCGACGGCACCCCCCATGCGCTGGCGGCGCTGCAGGCGCGCCATCCCTGGCTGCTGGCGCTGCGCAACGACCGGCCCTGCGGCCAGTCCGCCTCGATCCGGCGGGGCGTGCGCGCGGCACGCGGCGCGCTGATCGTGACGCTGGACGGCGACGGGCAGAATCCGCCCGACCAGATCCCGGCGCTGCTGGCGCCCTTCGCGAAGGCCGGCAGCGCCGCGCTGGGGCTGGTGCAGGGTGAGCGGATCGGACGCAAGGACACGGCGCTGAAGCGCCTGGCTTCGCGTGCGGCCAATGCGATCCGGCGGGCGCTGCTGCGCGACGGGGTGCGGGATTCGGGATGCGGGCTCAAGGCCTTCCGGCGCGAGGCCTATCTGGAGCTGCCGTGGTTCGACCACATCCACCGCTTCATGCCGGCGATGATGCTGCGCGAGGGCTGGCGCGTGGAAACCGTCCCCGTCACCCACCGCGAAAGGCGGGGCGGCACCTCGAAATACGGGGTGCTTTCGCGCGGGCTGGTGGGGATCCCGGACCTCTTGGGCGCGGCCTGGCTGATCCGCCGCGCAGGCCCGCCCCGCCATGCGGCAGAGGACAGTATCCGGGACGACGCCCCTGCGGGTCTCGGGGCACGCCGGATCGCGGGCTGAGGGCACCGGCAGATCATTTCAGGGCTCGTCATGGATCCGCAATCCTGAAATCTGCAAGGAAAAGGTGGCTCGGGGAATCCGAACAGGGGCGTTGAGTGGATCATCCGCGCGACATCGGCATGACGCCGAGGGGCGGCTACAATGTCGTGGCCCTGTCGAAGCGGACGGTTGCCCGCAGGCCCGGCGTGTTGTCGGACAGTTCCATCGTGCCGCCATGCAACTTGACGATGGCCTCGACCAGCGACAGGCCCAGTCCGCTGCCGGGAGTGGATCGGCTGCGGTCCAGCCGGTAAAGGCGGCGCAGCACGGCCTGCCGCTCATTCTCGGGAATGCCGGGGCCGCAGTCGGCGACGGTCAGGGTCGCGCCCTCGACTGTCAGCGCAACGGGACCAGGCGGGCTGTGGCGCAAGGCGTTTTCCAGCAGGTTGGCAAGCGCCTGCCCAAGCAGCGTGCGGTCGCCCCGGATCGTTGCCGGGGCGCGCAGGGCCAGCGTCAGGGCGTGGCCGCTTTCCTCGGCGGCGGGCTCGTAAAGCTCGACCATCATTGCGGCCAGCGGTCCCAGCGCGACGGGGGTGAAGCGGGCGCGAGGGCTGCCGCCCTCGATCTGGGCGATGCGCAGCAGCGCCTCGAAGGTGGCCACGATCCCTGCGATCTCGGCCCCGGCGCGCTCCAGCACCTTGACCTGCGGCGCCTCGGCTTGCCCCCGATCCAGCAGCACCGCCAGCCGCTGGATCGGCGTCTTGAGGTCATGGGCGATATCGGCCGAAACCTGGCGCAGCGCGGCGACCGAGGCCTCCTGTGCTGCCGCCAGCCGGTCGATGCCCGCGCCCACGCGCGTGAGGTCGTCGGGCGGGCCGGGCAGCACCGGCAGACGCGCGGACAGTTCGCCCGCCGTGAGCCGCGCCAGCGTCTCCTCGATCGAGGTCAGCCGGCTGGCTGATCGCTGCGCGATCAGCACGCCCCCGGCCAGCACCACGAGCGCCGTCGGCAGCATCGCGAAGACCAGCACGCGGGTGAAGATCTCGCGAAGCTCCTCGAAGGCGCCGGCATCCTGCCCGACTGTCAGCCGCCCGCCGGCCACGTCCATGCTGCGCAGGACGTAAGGGCCTTCGATGCCTTGGGCATCCTCCTTCAGTTCGGCCTGCCGCAGCCTGCCGGGGGGCAGCGGGCCGAGGTAGTTGCCGACCCTCCCGCTCGGCCCGTCATAGCGCAGGATCAGATGTTCGCCGTCGGCGCGGGCCGCGGCGGCGGCGGTCGCGCGGGCCACGGCCTCGGGCGGACCTGCGGCCGCAAGCTCGGCGATCTGCTGGTTCAGTGCAGTTTCCGTGGCGTCCAGCAGCGCGCTGCTGGCCAGCCACCATGCGGTGGCAAAGGCCAGCAGGCTGGCGGCCACGAACAGCGCCACCAGCCGCAGCGTCAGCCGCATCGGCGTGGTGTGCCAAACCTCGCGCCAGTGGCTCATGCCTCCTCGATCCGGTAGCCCGCGCCGCGCACGGTCCTGATGAGTTCGGTGTCGAACGGCTTGTCCACCTTGGCCCGCAGGCGCGAGATATGGCTTTCGACCACATTGGTCTGGGGATCGAAGCCGAGATCCCACACCGCCTCCAGCAACATGGTGCGGGTCTGCACCCGACCCTTGCGGCGCATGAGGCATTCGAGCAGCGCAAACTCGCGCGGCAGCAGGTCGATCTCGATCCCGGCGCGCGTCACCCGCCGCCGGATCAGGTCCATCCGCAGGTCGCCCGCCGAAAGCACGGTTTCCGCCTCGCGCATCCGGGGGCGGCGGGCCAGCGCGTTGATGCGGGCGGACAGTTCACCGAAGGCGAAGGGCTTGACGAGGTAGTCGTCACCGCCCGCGTTCAGCCCCTCGATCCGGTCATCCACCCCGCCAAGCGCAGTCAGGAAGATGGCGGGCGTCAGGTTCTTGGCCGCGCGCAGCGTGCGGATCAGCGACAGCCCGTCCAGATCGGGCAGCATCCGGTCCACCACCAGCACGTCGAAGTCGTTGGTCTGCGCCGCGATCAGCCCCTCGCGGCCGCTGCGGCAAAGGTCGGCCGTGTGCCCCTCCTGCTTCAGGCCCTGCAGGATATAGTCGCCGGTGGTGCGGTCGTCCTCGATCACCAGGATGCGCATGATCTCCCCGTTCGTCAGCCGACCCCCGCAAAACAGGGGCCGGCGCGGCGCACCGGCGCGTCAGTTGTCGGTTTCGCCGCCCTCGTCACCATCCTGACCTGCCACGACCGGGGTCAGCTTGCCATCGGCGGAGTTCATGAGGAACTCATGCACGCTTCCGTCCGCCTTCACGATCTCGACCTCGATCCCGGCTGTCCTGCCATGTTCGCAGTCGATCGACATGACCTTGCCGCCGCCCTCGGCCTCGGCTTTCGTGACCAGGTCGGCCAGTGGCGCGCCCAGCATCTCGGGCGTGACCGCGGCGGTGCTTCCGGAGTTGTCGTCCTTGTCCTTGGCATGAACGACCTGACCGGTCGCGGAATCGACATTGACCTCGGCGCGGGTGGTGCCGGCGACGGTCTTGACCTCCCACAGGGGGGCGCCGTCCTCTTCGGTGAACTCCGCCTCGACCGCCTTGCCGCCGGTGGCGCCTTCCGCCGCCGCGATGGCGGCGCGGATGTCGTGGGCCGCGTTCTGGAACAGCGCGATCTCGGCCTGATCCCCCGCATGGTCGCTGCCGGCGAGGGCGGCGCCCCCGACAAGGGCGGCGGCGGAAACCATGCCCCCGGCCAGAAGCGTGACGATGCTGCGTTTCATGCTCGTTCTCCTTTATCCACGGCGGCTTTCCTGCCTGCCGGTGAAGGGGAAGATGGAGCGCTGGTCTGACGGCAAAATCGCAAGGGGATTACCTGTGCGTAATGTCGGGCCGCCTGGCCTCAAGGCGCCGTCCGCTGATCCCGCTCCAGCCGCCGGACGTCCTCGGCCAGGGCCTCGATGCGGTCGAGAACCGCGATGATCTGCTCGTTGCGGAGCTGGTCGAGCTTGTCATGCAGGGCCATGATCTCGATCTCGGCCTTCAGGTTCACCTCGTAGTCGTGGGCGGCGTCGATGCGGTCACGCTCGGCCTGGCGGTTCTGCGACATCAGGATGACGGGCGCCTGGATTGCCGCCAGCATCGACAGCACCAGATTGAGAAAGATGAACGGGTACGGATCGAAGGCGCGCGTGGCGAGCCAGAGATTGCCGAGCGTCCAGAGGACGAGGAACACGAGAAAGCTGGCGATGAAGCCCCACGAGCCGCCGGTGCGCGCCATCCCGTCCGCCAGCCTGTCGCCGAAGGAGAGCCGGCTCCGGTACGCCTCGTTGGTGTCGCGCGTCACCGGCTGCCGCTCGACGGTGTGTTCCAGGACGTTGCGCTGCGCGCGCGTCAGGGCGTCAGGATGAAGTTTGAGCCAGCGGATTGAAAGTTCTGGTATCGATCTCATCACACCGTCCTTCTGATCGGGTCGTGCGACGCCTGATGCGCAGTTGCCGCCGCTGACGGCAGGATAACGGCCGCGCGTCCCGGCAGACATTACGGAAACGTAACCCCGGCCCGAGGTGCCCGTCATTTGCCGGGCGCAATCCATCGTCATGGCAGCACCTTTCCACAGATGAGGGCCATCATGACACGAGCTCTGACCTCCACCCCGGCGACGGGGGGCGTCTTCAACAAGGTTCCCGAAGTGACCGCCGCCTTCTGGGCCATCAAGATCATGGCCACGACGGTAGGCGAGACCGGGGCCGACTACCTGATCTTCCGCATGGGGCTTGGCCTGCCGCTGACCTCGGTTCTGATGTCGGCGGTGCTGGCGATTGTCCTGGGCCTGCAGTTCAGGACCGACCGTTACCGGCCCTGGGTCTACTGGCCGGCGGTGACGCTGATCTCGATCGTGGGAACGCTGATCACCGACAGCCTGGTCGACAGCTTCGGCGTGCCCCTGACCGTCACGTCCGCCGTCTTCGCCGTGGCGCTGATCGCCACCTTCGCGGTCTGGTACGCGCGCGAAGGCACGCTTTCGATCCATTCCATCGACACACCCGCGCGGGAGAGCTTCTACTGGCTCGCCATCCTGTTCACCTTCGCCTTGGGGACGGCCGCGGGCGATCTGATGGCCGAGCGGCTGGCCTTGGGCTACCTGCCCTCGGCGCTGCTGTTCGGGGCAGGGATCGCGGTGATCTTCGCGGCTTGGCGCGCGGGGGCGATCGGGCCGGTCCTGGCCTTCTGGGCGGCTTATGTGCTGACCCGGCCCTTGGGCGCGAGCCTCGGCGACTTCCTGTCGCAGCCGGTGGCGAACGGCGGTCTGGGCCTTGGCACGGCCGTGACGACCGAGGCGTTCCTTGCCGCCATCCTCGTCCTCGTCGCTTGGCTGGCGATCAGCCGCGTCGATCTCGAACAATCGCGCCGTGCCTGACGGCCGCGGCAGCCCTAGCGCCAAACCGCCGGGGCTGCACGCCATGTGGCGGAGCGGGCAGCCGTTCGAGGCGGAAAGGCTTGTGCCGGCATGAACCGGAAGGAACAGCAGACCGCCGAACCGCAGGCGGCTGCCGGAAGATCCGCTGCTTGCGAGCTGCGGGTGCGTCCACCGGGACGTGAGACACAAGGACCACCGCGATATGCGCGCTGCAATCGGCTGACGGCGAATTGCGCTTCGAGACATGGCGGGGTCCGTCTCGAACCTCATCATGCGGCGGCTTCTCCGGCCGACCGCGGAGACAACGCCGACCCCGGCCAGGCGCACCTGCCTGCGAGGGCAGCGGATCGGACCGACGACAAACACCTGATTGTCGCAAGGCGGCATGCCGGACTGCGATGGCGCCTGCCAGTCCTTGCCTCCGTCACGACTATCCCGCAGAAATCTGACTCCGACAAGCAGGTACCTACAGGGGTTTGTCGCAAGCCGGAGCGGGCAAGAGAGGGACGGATCATGGCAC
>NZ_JAUNPC010000161.1 GCF_030536915.1 Paracoccus sp. (in: a-proteobacteria) | reverse complement strand
GGGGGCGGAAGCCACGCTGATCCTGAACCATCCCGACCCTGCGCGGGCGGAAGCGGTCCTGCGCCGGGTCGAATCCGAGTTGCGGCGGCTCGAAGGCATCTTCACCCTCTACCGCGCCGATTCCGAGCTTTCGCGGCTGAACCGCGCGGGCGCGCTGGCCGCGCCCAGCCCCGAACTGGTCGAGGCGCTGCTGCTTGCGCAACAGGTCCATGCCGCGACCGAGGGCCGTTTCGATCCGACCGTGCAGCCGCTCTGGCGCGCCTACGCCACAGGCGCGGATGCGGCGGCGCTGGAATCGGCGCGCGGCCTGATCGGCTTCGACCGCGTCCATATCGGCGAGGATCGCATCGCCATGCCGCGCGGCACCGAACTGACGCTGAACGGGATCGCGCAGGGCTATATCTCGGACCGGATCGCCGCGATGCTGCGGGCCGAGGGCGCGCGGCACACGCTGGTCAACATGGGCGAGATCAGCGCCATCGGCGGGCGCAGCGCCCATGAGCCGTGGCGCGTGGGCCTGTCAGGCGGCGGCGAGGTCGAGCTTGCCGACCGGGCGCTGGCCGTCACCGAAGCCGCGGGCTTCAGCTTCGACGCTGAAGGCCGGCTGCCGCATCTGATCGACCCCGGCGCGGGCACCCCGCGCGCCGAATGGCGACGCATCGCCGTCATCGCGCCGCAGGCGGGGCTGGCCGATGCGCTGTCCACCGGCCTGTCGCTTGCCCCCGCGCCCGCGATCCGCGGCACGCTGGCCGGGCTGCCCGGCATCGAGGTCCGCGCGCTGGACGCGCAGGGCCGCGAAAGCCGCTTCAGCGGATAGCGCGTCATGCCGGGCGCAACCCGCAGGGCGCATCAGGGAGGATGCAGATGAACCGGATCGTCACCCTCGACGTCCGCCCCCTGCTCGCCTCGGGGCAAGAGCCATTCGCCGCGGTCATGCAGGCGGCCGAGGCGCTGGGACCGGGCCAGACCCTGCGCCTGATCGCGCCCTTCCGCCCGGTCCCGCTGATGAGCGTGCTGCGGAACCGCGGCTTCACGCTTGCGGAAACGGCCTTGGACGGCGCGTTGTGGCAGGTGGATTTCCAGCCTGCGCCGGGGACGCTGACGGCGGGAAGCTCGCTCGACGCGGCCGACTGGCCCGCGCCCACGCGGCTTCTGGACCTGACGGGAATGGAGCCGCCCGAACCGATGCGGCGCCTGCTGGCCGAGGTCGAGGCCGCCCCGCCGGAAGAAGTGATCTTCGCGCTTCTCGATCGCGAGCCCCTGTCGCTGCTGCCGCAACTGAAGGCGCAGGGCCATGCTTGGGTCGGCAACCATGCCGCCGATGCCAGCGGCTACCGGCTGCTGGTGCGCCGCGCCGGCAGCGGCTGACGGTTCACTTTCCACGCCGGAGCGGGATAGAAGGGCGGGCCAGTTCCCGTCCCGAAAGGTTGCGGCCCCATGCCCGACGACCACCCGACCGTCCGCGCCGCCTTTCAGGGCCTCAGCCCCGCCGAGGTGGGGACGATCCTGACCGGCACCACCACCGCCCGGCTGTCCGCGGGCGAGCCGCTGTTCCTGCAGGGCGACCCCGCCGACCGCTTCTTCCTGCTGAAGGAAGGCTGGCTCAAGGTCACGCAGGTCACGGCCGACGGGCAGAAGCTGATTGTCCGCATCGTCCATCCGGGCGAGTTCTTCGGCTTTGCCCCGGCCTTGCAGCGCGACCTTTACCCCGGCACCTGCGAGGCGATCGTGGACAGCGAGGCGCTGGTCTGGCCCCGCCGCCGCTGGCAGGCGGTGCTGGGCGCCGCGCCATCCGTCACGCTGTCGATCGTGCAGGCGATCGGGCGCAAGCTGGACGAGGCCCATGACCGCCTGCGCGAGATGACCACCGAGGAAGCCGCCCGCCGCGTGGCCCGGCTGGTGCTGCGGCTGCGGGCCAAGGCGGGGGACGACGCGCTGGACACCGAAGGGGGGATCGAGCTGCCCTACCCCCTGACCCGCCAGGACATCGCGGACATGAGCGGCAATACCCTGCATACCGTGTCCCGCATCATGGCCGCCTGGGAAGGACAGGGGGTGCTGGGGCGCGGGCGGCGCAAGGTCGTCATCGCCGATCTGGCGGCGCTGCAGGAAATCGCGGGCGAGGAGGACTAGTTTGCGGCAGCGCAACAATCGCGTCTGCGGAAAGACCTAGTGTTCTTCTCAACGGGTGATTCCCCGTCTGAAGGAGACAAGACGAATGAAACGTTCCATTTCCGTCGCGCTGGCCCTCGCGTTCCTCGCCGCTCCGGCCATGGCCGCCGACCACCGCGTCGAGATGCTGAACAAGGGCGACGAAGGCCCGATGGTGTTCCAGCCCGCCTTCGTGCAGGCCGAGATCGGCGACACCATCACCTTCGTGCCCACCGACAAGAGCCATGACGTCGCCTCGATCAAGGGGATGCTTCCCGAAGGGGTCGAGGAGTTCAAGTCCAAGGTGAACGAGGAATATGTCCTGACCGTGACCGAGCCGGGTCTTTATGGCGTCCGCTGCACGCCCCATACGCCGATGGGCATGGTGGGGGTGATCCAGGTCGGTGCCGATGCCTCGAACTACGACGTGCTGGCCGAAGGCAAGCTGCCCAAGCGCGCGCGCGAGCGGCTGGACGCGGAACTGGCCAAGGTCACGCGCTGATCCATCCTCGTCACGCGGATGCAGGCGGTCCCCTTGGGGCCGCTTTTGCATGGGCGCTTACCGTGCGCTCTGACCGGAAGGCCCGCGAAAGGGAAATTCGTCGGTGAATGGACGGTTTCCGGCGTTGCGGAGAGAAGTTGTCTTCGTAACACGTCGTCATCGGGAATGATTCCCGTGCCCTCAAGGATCACGCAAACCATTTCGCGCCGGTCTTGGCGACAGGGCGAACCCTGTCCTTTTCCTGCGGTTGCAGGGGCGCAGCCATTGAAGACGGCCCCCAGTCCCGGTACCTGACCGCGCATGGGCAACAGCGCAGATCCTTTCCCCGCCATCACCTTCCGGGATGTCATGAAGACATGGCCCCAGAAGGGCGGTGACGTGGCCGCGCTGGACCGGGTCAGCCTGGACGTGCAGGCGGGCGGCATCACCGGCGTCATCGGCCGGTCCGGCGC
>NZ_JAUNPC010000070.1 GCF_030536915.1 Paracoccus sp. (in: a-proteobacteria) | reverse complement strand
AAGGCCGGGGATCATGCGGAAGACCTGGGTCTGCGCGCCGTATTTCATCTTGGTCTGGAAGCCGACGATGTTGTAGAGCGTCCCCAGTGCGTTATCCCGCCGAAGCTGGACCACCGCGTAGGGTTTCTCCTGCGGCTTGTGGACGTTCGTCAGCCCGACCGGCTTCATCGGCCCGTGGCGCAGGGTGTCGCGGCCGCGCTCGGCCATCACCTCGATGGGCAGGCAGCCGTCGAAATAGCCGGCAGTCTCGCCGTCGCGGAACTCGGTCTTCTCGGCGGCCAGAAGGGCGTCGATGAAGGCCTCGTATTCGTCGCGCGTCATCGGGCAATTGATATAGGCGGTCCGCTCCTCCTCGGTCTCGCCCTTGTCATACCGGGACTGCCGCCAGGCCACGCCCATGTCGATGGTCTCGGCATGGACGATGGGCGCGATCGCGTCGAAGAAGGCGAGCGCATCCGCCCCCGTCTCGGCCGCGATGGCCTGCCCGAGCGCCGCCGAGGTCAGCGGGCCGGTAGCGACGATCCAGTTGCCGTTGTCGGGCAGGGCTGTGATCTCGCCGGTTTCCACCGTTACCAGCGGATGGGCGCGCAGGGCGGCGGTCACGTCGGCCGAGAAGGCGTCGCGGTCCACGGCCAGCGCCCCGCCCGCGGGCAGCTTGTGGCGGTCGGCGGTGGTCATGATGAGACCGCCAGCCGCCCGCATTTCCCAATGCAGCTGGCCCACGGCGTTGTTCACGTCGTCGTCCGAGCGGAAGCTGTTGGAACAGACCATCTCGGCGCAGTCGCCGGTACGATGGGCGAAGGTGCCCACGATGGGGCGCATCTCGTGCAGGATCACCGGCACACCGGCCTGGGCGGCCTGCCACGCGGCCTCGGAGCCCGCCATGCCGGCGCCGACGATATGGAGAGGTTGGGTCATGTAGGGGGATGTAACAACGAAGGACGCTGCGGGAAAGTGCGCCCGGGCGGCTTCGCCTTGCCGATGCGCGGCAGGATGCGTGGTTTCCACACAGCTTGCGAGGCATGGTGCGTGCAGAGCACGCACCCTACGTAAAAAGGGCGGCGCCGCGGCACCGCCCCCTTCTGCTCATCCGCGTGAGGCGATCAGGCCTCGGCGGGGGCTTCCTCGGCTTCGCCCTCTTCCGCGTCATCCGACCGCAGGCCCGAAGGCGCGGTGATGTTGGCGATGACGAAGTTGCGGTCGATGGTGGGCTTCACGCCGCCGGGCAGGGTCACGTCGTTGATGTGGATCACGTCGCCGATCTTCATGCCCGACAGATCCACGGTGATCTGGTCCGGGATATCGGCGGCGGTCACGACCAGCTCGACCTCGGGGCGCACCACGACCAGAGTGCCGCCGCGCTTGAGGCCGGGGCTGTCCTCGTGGTTGATGAACTCGACGTTGACGAACAGGTTCACCCGCGTGTTGCGGTGCACGCGCATGAAGTCGATATGCGTCGGCAGATCCTTGACCACGTCGCGCTGGACGCCGCGGCAGATGACGCGGGTGTCGTCCTGACCCTCGACCTTCAGGTTCCACAGGGTGGACATGAAGCGGCCGGCGCGCAGTTTCGTCAGCAGGGGGTTGAAGTCCATCTGGATGGGCGTCGGCTCCTTGCCGTCACCGTAGACAATGCCGGGCACCTTGCCGTTGCGGCGAGCTTGGCGGGCGGCCCCCTTGCCTGTCCCCGCGCGTGCCTCGGCCACCAGATCCGGGATCTCTTTGGCCATGTTCGTTCCTTTCAGGTTGCAGCCGGCCAGCCTCCAAGGGTGCCTGACCGGAAGCCGGCCCTATACAGGTGAAGCAGCCGGATTGGAAGCGGGAAGATCGCCGGTCCGGCGGCAGGCCGGATCACTGGTTCAGCACATGCCAGACCCCGCCCTTGCCGTCGCCGGTGACGTCGCCCGGCTGGCTGTCGCCCACGTAGTAATAAACGGGCCTGCCGTTGTGCGCCCATTGCATGGTGCCGTCGGTGCGCTCGACCAGCGTCCAGCCTTCGCCCATCTCGGCGCCCGACTGTCCAAGGAACGGTGGCCAGTTCTCGGCGCACTGGTCGTAGCAGGCAGAAGTGCCCCCGCTGTCCTTGTCGAAGGTGTAAAGCGTCATGCCATTCGCGCCGGTGGCGACGCCCTGGGCCTGAGCCGCGCCGAGCGACAGCAGGGCCATGCCCGCCGCCATGCAGCCTGCAAGAATCCTCATGATCGACACTCCGGGAGCATCCGCATCAGAGCCGGTCAGGCGCGGCGCTCCGCCTGCTCCTGCTCAGGGCGCGCGCAATGAACTGCCGACCGGGCGGAGGGTACGCCCTTTGACGCCCTGCGTCATGCGGAATGTCGTTCAAACATAGTCCCGGCCCCATTCCGCAGGGACGAGGACGTTCTGCCGCCCGACATTGCGGATGTCGCGTTCACCGCAGAGCGCCATGGTGATGTCCAGTTCCTTGCGGATCACCTCCAGCGCGGCGGTCACGCCCGGCTGGCCCAGCGCGCCCAGCCCGTGGACCCAGGCCCGGCCGATCCAGGTCGCATGCGCCCCCAGCGCCAGCGCCTTCAGCACGTCCTGGCCCGAGCGGATGCCGGAATCCATGTGGATCTCCACCCGGTCGCCGACCGCCGCCACGATCTCGGGCAGCATGCGGATCGAGCTCAGCGCGCCGTCAAGCTGTCTTCCGCCGTGGTTCGACACCACGATGGCATCGGCCCCGAAGTCGGCGGCGATGCGCGCGTCCTCGGCGTCGAGGATGCCCTTGAGGATCAGCTTGCCGCCCCAGAGGTCGCGGATGCGGGCGATCTTGGTCCAGTCGAGCTGCGGGTCGAACTGCTCGGCGGTCCAGCTGGACAGGTTGGCCGCGTCGGTCACGCCCTTGGCGTGTCCCACGATATTGCCGAAGAAGCGCCGCTTCGTCCGCAGCATCTCGATCCCCCAGCGCCAGCGGGTGGCGAGGTCCGCGATGGACGAGGGCGTCAGCTTCGGCGGCGCCGACAGCCCGTTCTTCAGGTCCTTGTGCCGCTGCCCGAGGATCTGCAGGTCCAGCGTCAGCACCAGCGCCGAGCAGTTCGCGGCACGCGCGCGGGCGATGATGTTTTCCAGAAACTCCTGATCCCGCATCACGTAAAGCTGGAACATGAAGGGTTTGGTCGTGTGCGCCGCCACGTCCTCGATGGAACAGATGGACATGGTGGAGAGGCAGAAGGGCACGCCGAATTCCTCGGCCGCCCGCGCCGCCTTGATCTCGCCATCCGCCCGCTGCATTCCCGTCAGCCCCACCGGCGCAAGCCCCACCGGCATGGTCACGGGCAGGCCGATCATGTCGGATGCAAGGCTGCGGCCGGACATGTCCACCGCCACCTTCTGGCGCAGGCGGATCTTCTGGAAGTCGGTGGTGTTCTCGCGGAAGGTCTGCTCGGTGTAGCTGCCCGACTCGGCGTAGTCATAGAACATCCGCGGGGTGCGCGCCTTGTGCAGGCGCTTGAGGTCGTCGATGCAGGTGATGACGGGCATGGGGTCCTCTGGAATGGGGGCCGGTCAGGGCTGCGGGCAGGCCGCCGCGCCGGGTGGGCAGTCCGGGGGCGCGCCGTCCAGCATCCGGCGGGCGCGCTCGCGCAGGGCCTCGGCGCGGGCGTCGGTTCCGGGATCGGTCGTCCGGGTCGTGGGCGCTGCAACCGCGGGCGCGATGGTCAGGCTGGCACCACCCGAGGGTTCGGCTGCGGCAATCTGCCCGGCCCGGTCCCGCAGCGCCGCCGCGCGGGCCTGCAGCCCTGCAGCATCGGTGACCGGTCCCTGCGTAGCGCCGGCCCGTGCCGCAGCCTCGGCCCGGCGTGCGCGCAGCGCCTCGCCCACGGCCTCGGGGTCGGCGGCGGCATCGGCGGCATGGACGGGAACGGCAGGGGGTGCGGTCAGGTCGGACAGCGGCAGAAGCCGGGGATAGGCCTGATCCGAACCCCCGCAGGCCGCCAGCACGAGCAGCGCGGCAGACAGGCAGGGACGGGAAAGAGCAGCGCGCATCGGCATCCGGCGCACGATAGAAAGGCCACGGCTCCGCGGCAAGCGGGGACAGGGGGGCGTCGGGCCTCTCTCCATCTGAACCCTGCGGCTTCTGTCTGGTTCAATATCTCGGGGCTTGCGAGGGGTTGAAAAAGCTCCCGTGAACCGTTTCCAGCGGGGAAGGCCACAGACGTGGCCGCCGAGACAGCGCCCCGCATCGGCGCTTGAGCCTGCACCGCCTTTCCCCCTGCCGCGCTTCGGCCTACACCCCGGCCCATGGCCCGCACCACAGGTTCCCGCGCCGAGATCACCGGCCCGCTTGTCCGCGACGCAGCCCTGCGGCTGTTCGCGCGGCACGGCTATGCCGCCGTCTCGATGCGCCAGATCGCGGCGGCGGTGGGCGTGCAGGCGGGGGCGCTTTACGCCTATACCCCCGACAAGCAGGCGCTGCTGGCGAACCTGCTGACGGACCACATGGAGACCCTGCTGGCCGCCTGGGACGATGGACCCGACGAAGGCCCGCTGGAACGGCTGGAAGCCTTTGTCCGCTTCCACATCGCCTATTCGCTGGACCATGCCGATTCGGTCTTCCTCAGCTACATGGAGCTGCGGAACCTCTCGCCCGAAAACCGCGCCGCCATCGCCGCCCTGCGCGGGCGCTACGAGGATGCCCTGACCACCATCCTGCGCGACGGCGCCGCGGCCGGGGTGATGCGCGTCACCGACCCCCGCCTGACCACGATGGCGCTGATCGCCATGCTGACCGGCGTCACCAACTGGTTCCGGGAAGGGGGCCGGCTCGACCGCCGCGCTGTCGCCGACCACTACTGGGGTCTTGTCCGGGGGGCGGTCGGCGCGGGATGATCGCCCCATGAGTCTCCCGCCGGGCTTCCTTGACGAGCTTCGCAACCGCGTCCCGATCAGCCGGATCGTGGGGCGCAAGGTGACATGGGATCTGCGGCGGTCCAATCAGGCCAAGGGCGACTGGTGGGCGCCGTGCCCCTTTCACGGGGAGAAGACGGCATCCTTCCATGTCGATGACCAGAAGGGCTTTTACTACTGCTTCGGCTGCCACGCGAAGGGCGATGTGCTGAGCTTCCTGCGCGAGGCCGAAGGACTTGGCTTCATCGAGGCCGTGGCCGTCATGGCCTCGGAAGCGGGTCTGCCGATGCCCGAGCGCAGCCCGCGCGAACAGGCGCAGACCGACCGCTGCACCCAGCTTGTCGAGGTGATGGACCGCGCCGTCCGCTGGTTCCGCCTGCAACTGCAGAGCGGGGCGGGCGGGGCGGCGCGCGATTACCTCGAACGGCGGGGGCTGGATGCGGCGGCGCTCGACCGGTTCGAGATCGGCTTTGCCCCCGACCTGCGGCAAGGGCTGCTGCGGCACCTGACGGATGCGGGCGTATCCGAGAAGCTGGTGGTCGAGGCGGGCCTTGCCGCCAAGCCCGAGGACAGCGGCGCGGCTTACGACCGCTTCCGGGGCCGCATCATCTTCCCGATCCGCGATGCGCGGGGCCGCTGCATCTCCTTCGGCGGGCGGGCCATGGACCCGAACGCGCGGGCGAAATATCTCAACGGCCCGGAAACCGTGCTGTTCGACAAGGGGCGCAACCTTTACAACCTCGGGCCAGCGCGGGCGGCGGTGGCGAAAGGCCAGCCGCTGGTGGTGGCCGAGGGCTACATGGACGTGATCGCCCTTGTCCGCGCTGGCATCGACGGCGCTGTCGCCCCCTTGGGCACCGCGATCACCGAGGACCAGCTGCGCCTGATGTGGCGGGTCAGCCCCGAGCCGGTGATCGCGCTGGATGGCGACACCGCGGGCCTGCGGGCGGCGATGCGGCTGATCGACATGGCGCTGCCGCTGGCCGGACCGGGGCAGGCGCTGCGGTTCGCGCTGCTGCCCGCCGGGCAGGATCCCGACGACCTGATCCGCGCCGGCGGGACGGGGGCGATCCGCGCGGTGCTGGATCAGGCCCAGCCGCTGGTCGATCTGCTGTGGCGGCGGGAAACCGAAGGGCGCGTCTTCGACAGCCCCGAACGCCGCGCCGCGCTGGACAAGGCGCTGGCGGATGCGGTGGCCCGCATCCCCGACGCTGCGACCCGCGACCATTATACGCAGGAATTCAAGCGCAAGCGCTGGGCGCTGTTCGCGCCGCCCCGGGCCGAGCGTGGCCGCTTTGTCCGCCGCGAGGGCCGCCGCGATGCGCCGCAACCGCCGGTGCCGCAGACCCGCGCCTCGTCCTTGGCCGCGACCGATCCGGGCGAGGCGCTGATCGAGGCGATGATCCTTGCGCTGCTTGCCACCCATCCCGACCTGATCGGCCGCGTCGAATCGCGGCTGGAACGGCTCGACCCGACGGACCCCGGGCGGGGGGCGCTGGTCCATGACCTGCTGGCCGGCTCGACCAGCCTGCAGGGCCGGGCTGCCCTTGACGCGATCATGGCCGATCCCCATGTCCGGGCCAATCCGGCGATCATCCGTCCAACCGGAACCATCGAGGATGCTGAGCGCCTTTTGTTGAATGATCTCGATCGGCTAGAGGCTCGGCGCGCCAGACGTGAAGAAACTCTTCGCGCCGAACGCGAGATTGAGGGGCTTGTCGACGAGGGTTTGACTTGGCGTGTGGCGCAGTTGGGGCGGGCGCTTCGTGAGGCTGATCAGCCACAAGTTGGTCGTGGCGATGACCTTGGCGAGGATCGTGAAGCGCTGATTGCCCGACTCAACAGCGTCAGAGAGGAAAATGAGCGGAAGCGCCGCTGAACGGATGCGAATCGCTGGACCGAATCACGCGCCGCCTGCTTTGACGGGCGGCGTCTTTCGATTAAAACCGCCGGAATCCCGGCACCCGATTCGCCAGATCGGCGAATCAGTCAAAAAGGAACCGCGCCATGGCCAAGGATGACGACGACAAGCCGGACGCCAAGGAAGACGAACATTCGCTGGACATGAGCCAGGCCGCGGTCAAGCGCATGATCGCCGAGGCGCGCGAGCGCGGCTACATCACCTATGACCAGTTGAACGCGGTGCTTCCGCCGGAACAGGTGTCCTCGGAACAGATCGAGGACGTGATGTCCATGCTGTCCGAAATGGGCATCAACGTCATCGAGAACGACGAGGCCGAGGAGCCGGAGGCCGGGGGCGCCGTCGTGCCCGCCTCGACCAGCCGCGAGGTCACGGTCGCCACGCCCGAGACCGAAAAGCTCGACCGCACGGACGATCCGGTGCGGATGTACCTGCGCGAGATGGGCTCGGTCGAACTGCTGTCGCGCGAGGGCGAGATCGCCATCGCCAAGCGGATCGAGGCCGGGCGCAACACCATGATCGCGGGCCTTTGCGAAAGCCCGCTGACCTTCAAGGCCATCACCATGTGGCGGCAGGAGCTGCTGAACGAGGACATCCTGCTGCGCGACGTGATCGACCTTGAGACCACCTTCGGGCGGTCCATGGCCGAGGACGAGGAGGACGATCTTCCCGTCGACCTGCCGCTGGGCGAGGCGCAGCCCGCCGAGCGCGCCAAGACCTGGGGCGAGGAACTGGACGCCGACGGCAACCCGATCCGCCGCGACGCCGACGAGGAGGACGAGGACGACGGCCAGAACCTGTCGCTTGCCGCGATGGAGGCGAGCCTGAAGCCCCGCGTGCTGGAAACTCTGGAATCCATCGCCCGCGGCTATGAAGACCTTGCGCAGATGCAGGACGACCGGATGTCGGCCACGCTGAACGAGGACGGCAGCTTCTCGTCCACCGACGAGGCAGAATATCAGCAGCTTCGCACCCGCATCGTCGGGCTGGTGAACGAGCTTCACCTGCACAACAACCGCATCGAGGCGCTGGTCGACCAGATCTACGGCATCAACCGCCGCATCGTGACCATAGATTCGGGCATGGTGAAGCTGGCCGACGCCGCCCGCATCAACCGGCGCGAGTTCATCGACGCCTATCGCGGATGCGAACTCGACCCCACCTGGGTGGACCGGATGGGTCAGAACAAGGGCCGCGGCTGGCAGGCGCTGCTTGAACGCTCGCGCGATCAGGTGACCACGCTGCGCGGTGAGATGGCGATGGTCGGCCAGCATGTCGGCGTGGACATCGAGGAGTTCCGCCGGATCGTGAACCAGGTCCAGCGCGGCGAAAAGGAAGCGCGGCAGGCCAAGAAGGAAATGGTCGAGGCGAACCTGCGGCTGGTGATCTCGATTGCCAAGAAATACACGAACCGCGGGTTGCAGTTCCTTGATCTCATTCAGGAAGGCAACATCGGCCTGATGAAGGCGGTCGACAAGTTCGAATACCGCCGCGGCTACAAGTTCTCGACCTATGCGACCTGGTGGATCCGTCAGGCGATCACCCGGTCCATCGCGGATCAGGCGCGGACCATCCGCATCCCGGTCCACATGATCGAGACGATCAACAAGCTGGTCCGCACCGGCCGGCAGATGCTGCACGAGATCGGCCGGGAACCCACGCCCGAGGAACTGGCCGAAAAGCTGCAGATGCCGCTGGAAAAGGTCCGCAAGGTGATGAAGATCGCCAAGGAGCCGATCAGCCTCGAAACCCCGATCGGGGATGAGGAGGACAGCCAACTTGGCGATTTCATCGAGGACAAGAACGCCGTCCTGCCGCTCGACTCGGCCATTCAGGAGAACCTGAAGGAAACGACGACGCGGGTTCTGGCCAGCCTGACGCCGCGCGAGGAACGGGTCCTGCGGATGCGTTTCGGCATCGGCATGAACACCGACCACACGCTGGAGGAGGTCGGCCAGCAGTTCAGCGTCACCCGCGAACGCATCCGCCAGATCGAGGCCAAGGCCCTGCGCAAGCTGAAGCATCCCAGCCGCAGCCGGAAATTGCGCTCGTTCCTCGACCAATGACGCGTTGCTTTGTTAAACTTTGTTGACGAAGCAGTTTTTAGGTGACGTCAACCTGTCAAAAGTTCCATGGTCTGGAACAACCGGAACGTTACGTCCGGGGGAGCAGGAGGATCGCATGTCGGCACTCTCCTTTATTCTCTACCGCAGCGACACCGGCCTGAGGCCCAACAGCGATGCCGTCCGCACCCTGATGACCGCGGCGCGGCGGTCGAACGAGCGATTCGATCTGACGGGCTTTCTGCATCACGAAGACGGGTTCTTCTTCCAATGGCTGGAAGGGGAACCCGACAACCTGGCCGAAATCATGGGGCGGATTGAACGCGACCCGCGCCATTCCAACATCACCTGCATGGCGCATGGCACCCAGCCCGAGCGCCAGTTCTCGCGCTGGCGGATGGGCTATTCCACCCGCAGCGATGCCTCGGTTCTCAGGTGGATGGCCGATCATCCCGTCGTGGTCCGCGAACCAAGGGAATATGCCGCCGGGATGCTGGCCTTCCTGCGCGAGCGCGAGGCGCTCGCGCCCTGAGGCTCAGCAGAGCCGCTCGATATGGGCGGCCAGCGCGTCGGCATAGGTTTTCAGGAAACCGCGCAGGCTTTCATCCTCGACCGAGCCATCCTCGGCAAATTTTTCCGCCTCGAACTTCAGGTAGAACTCGGGGTGGCCCATCACGACCATGCCCAGCGTCACCATCTGCGCCTTCAGCGCCAGTTGCGCCGCCGCCGTCCCGATCGCGCCGCCTGCCGCCCCGCAGCAGCCCGCGGGCTTGCTGATCCAAACCGACTTGCCCCAAGGCCGGCTGCCCCAGTCCAGCGCGTTCACCAGCACGCCGGGCGCGGTGCGGTTGTATTCGGGCGTCACCAGCAGCACCCCGTCGGCGGCCGCGACCTGCGCCCGCATCCGCTCGACCGGCTCGGGCCCGCGGCCGTCCTGCCACAGGTCGTCGTTGTAAAGCGGCAGGTCGCCGATCTCGACGAAGTCGAAGGTCAGCTTGCCTTCTGCAACCTTCGCCAGCGCCTCGGCGACGGTCTGGTTGATCGAATTCGCGCGCAGCGATCCGACAAGGACGGCGACGGTGCGGGACATGGGAATCTCCGTGTATTGTTCATCGCCTGTTAAGCACAAGCGAGGATGGTTGTTGATGTTTTCGAACAGATTGGCAACACCGCAGGCAGGGACAAGGAGAATGCCGATGTGGAACGATCCGCAGCTTCTACGGTTGCTTGCGATCCTGCTGGCTCTGGCCGGGATCGTTCTGGCTGTGCTGCTGTCGCGCCGCTCTGCCGCCGTGACGGGGGCCGAGACCGCGCTGCGCGAGGCGCGGGCCGAGGCGCAGGCGGCAGGGCTGCGGGCGGCAGAGGCCACGGCCCGCCTTGAGGGGCAGGTGCATCGCCTGACCGAACTGGGAACCGAGCGGGACGACCTGCGTGACGCGGTGGACCAGGCGCGGACGCAAGCCGAAACGCTGGCCCGGGATCTCGCGCAGTTGCGCGAGCGCGAGGGGGGGCATGCCCTCCGGCTGGCCGAGATCGGGGACGAGCGGGACGGATTGCGCGATGCGGTGCAGGGCGCGCATGACCGTGTTGCGACGCTTGAACGCGAACTCGGCAAGGCCGCCACGCGGCTGGATGCCGACAGGGCGCGGATCGCCGAGCTGGAAGGCGAACGTGGCATCCTGCGCCGCGATCTGGATGAAGCCCGCGCGACGTTGGCCGCGCAGGAGCGTGAGCTTGCCGAGATCCGGCTTGCCGCCGCCAAGGACCGCGAGGCGGCCGAGCGCGACCTGACCCTGCTGCGCGACTTGCGCGAGGAAATGACGGGCCAGTTCCGCCTGATGGCCGACGAGTCCCTGCGCCGGCAGGGGGCCGACCTGGAAAAGACGCATAGCGAACGGCTGGCCGCGATGCTGACGCCCTTCCGCGAACAGGTGCAGGGCTTCCAGACCGAGCTTCAGGCCCGCAACAAGATCGTGGACGAGGAACGCGCCATGCTGCGCGAGCAGATCGACGGCCTGCACCGCCGGTCCGAGGAGATCGGCCGTGACGCGGTGGCGCTGACCCGCGCGCTCAAGGGCGAAAAGCAGCGGCAGGGCGCCTGGGGCGAGATGATCCTGGAACGGGTGCTGGAAGGCTCGGGACTGGAACGGGGCACCCATTACGACACCCAGGAAAGCTGGCGGGCCGAGGATGGCAAGCTGTGGCGCCCGGACGTGATCGTGCGGCTGCCGCGCAAGAAGGTGCTGGTGATTGACAGCAAGGTTTCGCTGAACGACTACGAACGCGCCGTGAACGCCGAGATGCCCGAGGAACGCGATGCCGCGCTCAAGCGCCATGTCACCGCGATCCGCACCCATGTCACCACCTTGTCCGAAAAGGGCTATCAGCAGATCGACAATGCCTCGGTCGACTACGTGCTGATGTTCATCCCGATCGAGGGGGCATTTTCCGAGGCGCTGCGGGTGGATGCCGAGCTTGGCCTTTATGCCCTCAACCGCCGCATCGTGCTGGCCACGCCGACAACGCTGATGCCGATGCTGCGGACGGTGGATCACATCTGGACGGTCGAGCGGCGCGAAAGCAACGCGATGGAGATCGCCGACCGCGCCGGCAAGCTCTACGACAAGCTCGCGCTGTTCGTGGATGCGATGGAGGATGTGGGCAGGTGCCTGGACGGCGCCAGCCGCGCGCATAACCAGGCGATGGACCGGCTGACCCGCGGCTCGGGCAACGTTGTCGGGCAGGTGGAAAAGCTGCGCCTGCTGGGCGCGCGGGCGCAGAAGCGCATCGCGCTGGATCACGACGCCGAACAGACGGCCGAGGTGCGGCTGCTGGAAGCGGGCGAGTAGCGGAAAGGGTCTCGTGCAGCATATATCTTGGGGGTTGACGCTTCATCTATCCAAGTTCTGCGAAAGGCTTTATCGTCTTTCCCGATCATGGCTGCACCGGGGATGATGTGATGCGCTGTCCGTTCTGCGGAAACGCCGATACGCAGGTCAAGGATTCCCGCCCGGCCGAGGATAATGTCGCCATCCGCCGCCGCCGCTTCTGCCCGGCCTGCGGCGGCCGCTTCACCACCTACGAACGGGTGCAGTTGCGCGATCTTGTGGTCATCAAGTCCTCGGGCCGGCGCGAGGATTTTGACCGCGACAAGCTTGCCCGGTCCATCCGCATCGCCATGCAGAAGCGCCCGATCGAGTCCGAGCGCATCGACCAGATGATCTCGGGCATCGTCCGCCGGCTGGAAAGCATGGGCGACACCGACATCCCGTCCAAGGTCATCGGCGAGATCGTGATGGAAACCCTGGCCCGCATCGACACCGTGGCCTATGTGCGTTTTGCAAGCGTCTACAAGAACTTTCAGGCAGCCGACGACTTCGACCGCTTTGTGTCGGAACTGCGCCCGGCCAAAGAGTGACCGACCCCGCCGACCTGCGCCACATGGACCACGCGCTGCGGCTTGCCCGGCACGGTCTGGGAAACGTCTGGCCCAACCCGGCGGTCGGTTGCGTGATCGTCTCGGCTGGGCGCGTGGTGGGGCGCGGCTGGACTCAGCCCGGCGGTCGTCCCCATGCCGAACGGATGGCCCTGGACATGGCCGGTCCTGCCGCAAGGGGCGCGACGACCTATGTCACGCTGGAACCCTGCGCCCATCACGGCCGCACCCCGCCCTGTGCCGAGGGTCTGGTTCAGGCAGGCGTGGCCCGCGTCGTGACCGCGCTGACCGATCCCGATCCTAGGGTTGCCGGGCAGGGCCACGCGATGCTGCGAGCGGCCGGGGTCGAGGTGGTGGAGAATGTCCGAAGCGACCGGGCCCGCAGCCTGCAGCGCGGCTTTCTTTCCCGCGTGACCCGTGGCCGCCCGATGGTCACGCTCAAGCTTGCGACCAGCTTCGACGGGCGAATCGCGACGGCCAGCGGGGAAAGCCGCTGGATCACCGGCGAGGCCGCGCGCCGCCATGTCCATCTGCTGCGGCTGACCCATGACGCAGTGATGGTGGGGGCGGGCACGGCGCGCGCCGACCACCCGGCGCTGAACGTGCGCGGTTTCGGTCCGGTGCGGCAGCCGGTGCGGGTGGTTCTGGCGAATGGTCCTGTTCCTGCCCTGCCGCCCGAGGGCGCAGACCACGGGCCATTGTGGGTCGTGCCCGGCCCGCCGGCCGAGGCGCTGGCGGAACTCGGGCGCCGCGGGCTGACCCGGGTCTTCTGCGAAGGTGGCGGCCGTCTTGCCGCGGCGCTTCTGGCCGAAGGCCTGGTTGATGAGCTTGTCGGCTATACCGCCGGCGTTCTCATCGGTGGCGATGGCCGGGCCGCCGTCGAGCCACTCGGCCTTTCGGCACTGTCCGATGCGCCGCGTTTTCGCCTGGACGAGACACGGGCGCTCGGGGGCGATGTCTTTCATCGCTGGGTATCCGCCGAGGCATGAGGCGGCTTTTCTGCCGGCTCAGCCGACGCCTGCGCCGCAGGCATTGCGGTGCCCTTGGCCGGGCTGCCCGTTCTTCTGCCCCAAAAGGCCGGAGCCTTGCACCACCTCCTGAAAACACGCGCAGGCTTCATCCTGCGGGTTGCTGCCGATGCGCTGGCTTAGGCAAGCAGGCGGACCCCCATGAAGCCCGGGCCAGAGGCAGGGCACCAGCCGGATCAGCGCCGCCACAGCCAACTATGCCCGCTCAACCCTCCCTGCAGCTTGGAAAGCCAGCGCAGTCCGGGACCATGAGACGTCAACCTCGGATCAGAAAGCCGGTCGGCGGCAACCTCGACCGGGCAGGGCAGGCCCGAGACCGGGTCGCGGTAGCGGGGATAGGCGATCAGTGCCGCATGAACCAGCGTTTCAAGGTCGATGCGGGGCTGCCTGCGCCCCGGAACAGGTCCGAGGTCGCGCGTCAGTCCCCAGCCGACGTAGAAGGGCGCGCCTAGGGTGGTAACGGCACGGCCGCGGATCAGCGCCTCGAACCCCAGAGTCGAGGTGATCGTCCAGATTTCGTCAACCGCGTCGATCAGCGCGGCAGTAGGGGCGGCCGCGGCGATCACATCGGCCAGACCCTTCAACCTGTCCGCAGGAACTGCGCCGGGCCGCAGCCCGGCCTCGACATCCGGATGCGGTTTCCAGACGATCAGCGCATCGGGATTTTCGCTGCGGGTGCGGGAAAGCAGGGCAAGATTGGTCCGTTCCGCCCCTGCGCCCAGGCGGATCGAGGCATCATCCTCGACCTGTCCCGGCACCAGGATCACCCGGCGGCCGTCGCGCGGGATCGGCGGCAGTTCGCCGCTCAGGTTGTATTTCGTTAGCGCCCTGTCCCGCAGGCGCGCGATCAGGGCCTGCGCCCGTTCGCGTCCGCCGGGTGGCAGGGGCGCGGCCAGAAGCCGCTCAAGGTCGCTTTCCCCTGTGGGATCATAGTAGATTCTGCGGGCATCGGCGACCAGCGACAAGGGCGGAACCAGTTCGGCGCCCAAGCCCCGCGAGCGCAGAAAGCCGTCCTCGACCCGCAGCGCCTGCGGCACCTCGGCGGCGCGGTTGGCCCAGGCAAGCGTGACCGCGGGCGAGGGGCGGCGGGTGAAACGCACACCCCGGCCGTTCCCGAAGCTGGCCGCGATGGTGCGGCGCTTCCACAGGCGGATGCCATAGGCAAGATGCCCCTGATGGTCCTGCCGCCAAGCCCTTGTTTCCGCCTCGATCTGGCGAATCGCGGCTTCCAGGTCGGTCAGCCGGTCGCGGCAGGGATCATACCATACCGGCGCCAGCAGATGGGTCGCGGCGAACAGCGCGGGCAGGCTGGTCCGGCCCTTCCTGCGCGGCACCGGCGCCTCGTCCGCGCTGAAACCCCAACCGGCATAGAAGGGCTGGCCGAACAGCCGGGGACTGTGGCCGGCCAGCATCGCCTCATACCCCAGTTGAGAGCTGACGGCGTAAACACCGGCCGCATCGCCCACCAGCCGCCACGGGGATACGGGGCCATCGCAGAGGATCTCGCCCGTCCGCAGGTCGGCGCGGCCCAGATGGCCCCGGCGCA
>NZ_JAUNPC010000069.1:11212-14879 GCF_030536915.1 Paracoccus sp. (in: a-proteobacteria) | reverse complement strand
CGAGGGGGCCGTCACGCGGACGATCACTTCGGCCAGCTTGCCGGCCTCGTTGCCGTGCAGGGTCAGCGTCAGGCCGCCCTCGGCCAGATCAGACCCGGCCGGGTCGGCCACGAGGTCCAGTTCCCATGCCTGCGTCACCGGGTTCCGCAGCAGGAAGCCCACCAGGAAGGCCCGCGGCGTCTGGTCTGCGCGGGACTGACGGATCGTCTCGGGGGCGGTTGCCGCCTTCAGCGATCCGGTGATGTCATAGGGGATCCACATGGCACTGACCCTTTCACCTCACTCGACGATGACCTTGGCCTTCATGAAGGGATGGGGCGTGCAGTGGTAATCGTAGCTGCCCGCCTCGTTGAAGGTGATGGAATAGGATTGCTCCTTCTTCATCATCGCCCCGTCCATCTTGGCGTCGCCGACGGCGCCCGCCTTGAAGGCGACGTTGTGGGGCATGGCCTCGGTGTTGATCCAGGTGACGGTCTGGCCCGGCTTGATGGTCACCTCGGCGGGTTCGTATTTCATCTTGGCGATGTTCACGATCACCGCATCAGTGGGCGCTTCGGCCGCGGCGGCGGGCGCTTCGGTCAGGATCGAGATCTTGTCTGCCAGCGCCATCTGCGTGCCGAAGCCGGTCAGGACGAGGGCGGCAAGGATGGTGCGGGTCTTGGTGGCGAAGGTCATGATGGCTCCGTGGGGTTCAAGGGGCCGGAGGGGCAGGGGAGCCGCCCCTCCGGCGCTCCCGATCAGCCGGCGCGGCCGACGATCGGAGAGATGGTGCAGTGATAGGTCATCGCGTCGTCCTCGGCCCCGAAGCACCAGATGATGTCGTTGCCGAATTCCGGGCGATAGACCGGCAGCTCGCCTTCCGTGTTGAAGCAGGGGCAGCGGCCCGAAACCTGCGCCCCGCAGCAGTCGCGATAGGCGATCAGGTAGCTTTGCCCGTCGGTCGGGTTGTAGCAGCTTGCCACCCAGGACGCGGTGGCCAGCTTGGTGCCCGGCGGGCAGTTGGTCAGCGAGCCGCCCGAGCAGTCGCAGACGTTGCCGTCGATCGAGCAGTGGCGCCAGTAGTCGCAGGCCTGGATGTCATGGTCCTGCGGGTTCCAGCCGTCGCGGGGATGCGCGGCACCCGGTTCCGGCGTGGTGGCGGCGTTCGCCCGGCTGACGCGGCCGCGGCGGTCCACCGGCAGCAGCGGCACCAGGCCCACGCCCAGCATCACCGTGCCCAGCTTGCCGATGGCGCCGCGCCGGCTGGTCCTGCCGGCCACGCGCCGCGACATCTTTTCGACCATGTCGTCGAACCTGAAGTTCCCCAGCATCGAAATCCTCCCTAATTCTGCGGGGTTGCGGTCAGCGGCCCGGTCAGGCCGCCTTCTTCCGGCTGGCGATATACTGCTGCAGCGAGGCGAAGCCGGTCTTGTCGGCCTCCAGCAGGCTTTCCAGATGCTCGCGCGTGTTGGTCAGGCCCTTGGCGCGGATCACGCCCTGCGGGTCCAGAAGGACGCCGTAGGGGATCTTGCCGACCTGGAAGGCCATCCCCGCCTCGGCCGAGACGACATAGCGGATCTCGCCCAGGTCGTGGCTGTCGAGGAAGCGGCGGTGTTCCTCGGGCGCGCCGTCCGAGATCATCACGACCGAGATCTTTTCCGCCCGCGCGATCGACTTGATGATCGGGAACAGCTTGTCGCAGACCGGGCAGGTGGGCGCGGTGAACATCAGCAGTGTCTGGCGCCCGTCCGCCGCCGGGCCGCCGATCTTGACGGCGCGGCCGGCGAAGTCCTTGAGGTCCAGTTCCGGGGCCTTGTCGCCGATGTCCGGCCCGTGGTCGGTGATCATCGCGCCCATGGGCGACGAGCGTTCGTGCAGCAGCCCGACCTGGCGCATCAGCCCCAGCATCACCACCGTGACGCCCAGAAAGGCCACCCACAGCAGGACGTTGGATACGATCAGAAGGTTGGTCATGTCAGCGTCCTTTCGACGTGGTGGCTTGCATGGCCCGCAGGCCCCCCAGCGCCGCGGCGCTGAGATAGAGCATCATGGCCGTCAGCCCGGCCATCAGGCCGACCAGCGCCTCGGCCAGCATCGGACCGGGGGCGGCGGGCAGCAGCCCCGCCACCAGCAGCGCCGCACCGGCCATCAGCGCATTGCGCCCGACCAGCGCCCAGCCGACCTGCTGCTTCAGCCCGTTGCGAAAGCAGCCGCAGTCGATGGATGTCCGCCCGCGCAGCACGTTGACCGCGATGGCCGCCGCGAAGACCGCCAGCAGCGCCGCCGCCGCGATCGCGGCAGGAACCGCCGTCGCCCCGATCAGCAGCCCCGCCGCGACCGCCAGTTCCACCACCGGCAGCACCAGCGCGGTCACGCGGGACGCCCCGTCGGGCAGGATGCGGAAGTTGCGGACGACGCCGTAGAATTCCTCGGCATGGCCCAGCTTGGACAGCGCCGCCGTGGCGAAGACCAGCGCCAGGAAGACGCGGATCGCCAGCAGGGTCGCAGGATTGGCGATGAGATCGTGCATCATCGCCTCAGTTCATGTCCGACAGGCTGATGACCGTCGGGCCGTGGCCAAGCTGGTTCACGGACCGCAGTTCCTCGCCCGACTCGGCGTCGTAGATGTAGAGCGTCCTGGCCCCGGTCGAGAGACCGTAAAGCAGCGGATCGTCGTCCTGGCTGACCGCGACCGAGTCGATGTCATGGCCAAGCTCGTGCCTGGCGATGCGCTCGCCCGTCTCGGCGTTGATGACGACGACATGGCGGCTGGGGGTCTTGTGGGTCCATTCCGCGCGCTGGTCGACCAGCATGTAGATCTGGTTCGAGGGCCGGTGATAGGCCACCAGCTGCCAGCCGCCCGGCCGCCAGTTGTCGGCGCGTTCCTCGGCGGTCAGCCCGTCGATGGTGTTCAGCGCCTGCGGCTCGCCCGAGGACAGGTCGAACTGGTAGATCTTGCCCTCGTAGGTCGGCCAGGCCAGCCGCCCGGTCTTCTGCGAATAGGCCGGGTGGTTGACGAGATATTCGTCCTCGGGGTGGAAGACCGCGCTGTGGGTGATCTGCGGCTCGGCATCCGAGGCGGCGTCGAACTGCACCCGGGCAAGGCTGCCGTCGCGGCAATGCATGAAGAAGTTGTCGGGTGCGGTCGGGAAGATGTGGTAGCAGTCCGGCACTTCCAGCATCCGGCTGAAGGCCTTGCCTTCCAGGTCCACCACGCCGACGGCGGGCGCGGGCGAGAACTGGTAATACAGCAGCGTCCGGTTGTCCGGCGTCACCGCCGCCATCCAGGGGTAGGTGCCGACGAGGAAGCGGTGCGCCTCGACCGGCAGGGTGATGTCGGCCACGGGATTGAAGGTGACGGGGTCGAAGACCTCGATGTAATCCTCGCGCTCGCCCCGCGAGATGCGGGAATAGGTGGTGCTGACCTGCGCATAGACCGAGCCGTCGTCGGACAGGACCGGGTTCGGCAGGAAGCCGCTGTCGGTGATGGCGATCACCCGGCCCGCGTCCGTGTCGATCACGAACTGCTGGGTGAGCGAGCCGAAATGCGCCGAGTCGTTGACATAGACGCGGCGGGTGTTCGGGGCGGGCGCCTCGAGGATCACCGGCTCGTCGTCCTCGCCCGCGGCCAGGGCTGCGGCGGCTTCGGCGGCGGCGCGCTGGCCGTGGGTCTGGGCTTCCGCAGGGG
>NZ_JAUNPC010000069.1:0-11112 GCF_030536915.1 Paracoccus sp. (in: a-proteobacteria) | reverse complement strand
TGGGCCCAGGCCGCGCTGAAGGCGAGAAGCGAGCAGGTCAGCCCCGCCCCGACGAAAGATGCGCGCAAGATCCGCGGCTTTTGGCCTGCTTCGACCATCCTGTCCTCCCATTGATGGCAACGTGGTTCTGGCTGCGCGGGTCGTGCCGCGCAGGCCGTCGTCGTTTGTCCGGTGGACATCAGGCCAGCGCGGCCACCGCAAGGGCGGCGCCAAGGGCCACGAGGATCGCCCCGTCGGCCATCGCCGCGCGTTCCTGGTTGCGGGCCAGCCAGCCCTGGATCTGGTAGTCGTTGACCGGCAGGGCCGTGACGGCGACCGGCAGGAAGCGGCCGATGTTGAACAGCGCGATCAGGGCGATCGCCTCGGGGATGTTCCCGGTCAGCACCGCCGCCGCCGTGACCAGATACAGCAGCGGCGTCTGCACATAGGTCATGTAGTCCAGCCCCAGCGCGAGGCCGTAAAGCGCGCCCACCACGGGCTTGGAAAACCGCACCCGCGCGTCATGGGGCACCTGCGCCCGCCGCTGCGGATAAGGCACCCGCAGAAAGTCCAGCTGATGCGCGCCGTAGACCAGCCCGATCAGCGCCAGCAGCACCAGCGCCGCCGTGCCGAAGCCCGCGAAACCGAGAACCGCCCCGAGGGCGCCCAGCGCGGTCCCCAGGATCAGCGCCCCCAGCGCATAGCCCGCCCCGTGCATGGCAAAGGTCGGCAGCCACTCGGCCACGGCCTTCGCCCCGCGCCCGGTCGGCCGCAGCAGCGAGATCGAGGAATAGCCGCAGGGTGACCAGGTGGACAGCACGCCCCCCGCGACCGCCGCCACCCCCAGCGTGCCCCAGACCGCCGCCGTGCTGTCGGCGGCCCCGGCAAGCGCCACCCCGCCCGCGGCGCCGGCCACGGCCGAGGCGGTCAGGATCGTCAGTCGGGCGGGACGCGAGAATTCTTCCGCGAAGACCTGGCAGTCGGGAACACCCACCTGCCCGTCCGCGTTCTCGGGAAACCTGTCGATCGAAGCCACGCTGCGCTCTCCCCTCGCTGCTGCCGGTGGCAGCGGGTCGTTCCGACGCGCCGCTGCCACAATCGGGACAACTGTGACGGAACGTCGCACACGGTAAACTTGTATCTGTGCAGGGAGGGGCTGCGTTTTTGCAGCAGGAAATATTTTTTCCTGCAAGTAATTGTATTCATTCGCACACGAAACCGGGCCGCCGAGTTAAGTGCCTGTCTTGTTTTCAGACTTTGGGCTGAGACTGCGATGCGGCGAACTGCCCGGCGCACCATTCCGCCACGCTGCGGGCCAGAGAATCATCGCGCAGATGCGGCTGGGCCAGCAGCCAGACCTCGCGCGTGATCTCCAGCGGCTCGATCTCGATGGCGGGGTTGTCGGACAGGGTAAGGGCCAGCCGGTCCGGCACCACCCCGATGGCCCGGCCCGAACCCAGAAAGCGCCGGATCAGTTCAAGGTCCGTGGTTTCCAGCCGCGGCCGGACGCGGCCCAGCACCCCTTCCAGCGCCTGCATCTCGGGCGTTTCCAGCATCGCCTCGGGATAGGCCGCGACAAGCGGGACAAGGGCCGGGTCGCGTGGCCGCACCAGCGCGAACTGCAGGGTGCCGACCCGGCGGACGGTGAAATCCCCCCGGCTGGGCCGACCGAGGCGCAGGGCGAAATCGGCCTCCCAGCGCGACATGGCGATGTTCTGGTCCGAGGTGTCGATGGACAGGGTCAGGTCCGGCTCGGCCTCCAGCAGATCGGGCAGGGCAGGGGCGAGGTGGAAACTGGCGATGGCGCCGATGGTGGACAGGCGCAGCCGGCGCTGGGCTGCATGGGGCTCGGCCAGCATCGCGGTGATGGCCTCGCCCGCCTGCTCCATCACGGCAAGGTGGCGCAGGATGCGGCGGCAATCCTCGGTGGGTTCCCGCCGGCCATGGCTGGCGACGAACAGCGGCACGCCCAGCGCCGCCTCGATCCGGGCCATCCTGCGGGCGATGGTGGTCTCGTCCACGTCCAGCGCCGCGGCCGCGCGGGTGAAGGAACCGGTGCGGTTGATCGTCGCCACCACGCGCAGGTCGTCCCAGTTCATCGCGCCTCCCTCATGCCGCAAGGGGCATAGACCGGACCGCCCGTCGGGATACAAGCCAAGGATAGCCGGTCTTGCGCCCGCCGGGCAGGGGCTGTAGATGCGGTCAGTCGCCGCGGGTCCAGCCTGCGGGGACGCATGATTCATCACGCCGCGTGCGCCCCTTTGTCGCTGTTGGGGTGTTTCCGGCAAGGGAGATAGCGACATGAAACTGCATGAACTGCGCGACAACGACGGCGCCAACCGCAAGAAGAAGCGCGTGGCGCGTGGCCCGGGCTCCGGCAAGGGCAAGACCGCCGGGCGCGGGATCAAGGGCCAGACCTCGCGTTCGGGCGTGGCGCTGAACGGCTACGAGGGCGGCCAGATGCCGCTGTACCGCCGCCTGCCCAAGCGCGGATTCAGCAAGCCGAACCGGCTTGAGTTCGCGGTGGTCAACCTGGGCCAGCTTCAGGCGATGGTCGATGCGGGCAAGCTGACCGCCGGCCAGTCGGTGGACGAGGACGCGCTGATCGCGGCCGGCGCCACCCGGCGCAAGCGCGACGGCATCCGCCTGCTGGGCAAGGGCCAGCTGACGGCGGCGCTGAACCTGACGCTCTCGGGCGCATCGGGATCGGCGGCGGCGGCGGTGCAGGCCGCGGGCGGCTCGCTGGTGCTGACCCGCCCGGTGGCTGAGCAGGACAACGCCACCGCCGAGTGAGCGGCGCAATAAGCTGTTGAAGCGGCATCCGGCGCCGCCTAGATAGCGGTGAGTTTTTCCCAGCGCCGCCGCACCGGCAACGGTCCGGCGGCGCTGTCAAATCCGGCAGGCATCGCCGCCGATAGACAGAGGTCAGTCATGGCGTCAGCCGCAGAACAGATGGCCGCGAACCTCAGCTGGGGTCAGCTGGGCCGCGCGACCGAGCTTCGCCAACGCATCTGGTTCACCCTGGGCCTGCTGATCATCTACCGGCTCGGCACCTATATCCCCGTCCCCGGCATCGACGGCGGCGCGCTGCGCGCCTTCATGGAACAGGCGCAGGCGGGCATCGGCGGGATGCTGTCGATGTTCACCGGCGGCGCGCTGGGCCGCATGGGCGTCTTCGCCCTGGGGATCATGCCCTACATCTCGGCCTCGATCATCGTGCAGCTTCTGACCGCGATGGTCCCCACGCTCGCGCAGCTGAAAAAGGAAGGCGAGCAGGGCCGCAAGAAGATCAACCAGTACACCCGCTACGGCACCGTGCTGCTGGCGCTGTTCCAGGCCTACGGCATCGCGCTGAGCCTCGAGGCCGGCGGCATGGCCCATGATCCGGGCTGGTTCTTCCGCGCCGCCGTCATCATCACCCTGGTCGGCGGCACCATGTTCCTGATGTGGCTGGGCGAGCAGATCACCGCCCGCGGCATCGGCAACGGCATCTCGCTCATCATCTATGTCGGCATCCTCGCGGAAATCCCCGGCAGCCTCGCGCAGTTCTTCGCCCAGGGGCGCTCGGGCGCGATCTCGACGCCGGTGATCCTCGGCATCATCGTCCTAGTGATCGCGGTCATGGGTTTCGTGGTCTTCATGGAACGCGCCCTGCGCAAGATCCGCATCCAGTATCCCCGCCGCCAGGTCGGCATGAAGATCTATGACGGCCAGTCCAGCCACCTGCCCCTGAAGGTGAACCCCGCGGGCGTGATCCCGGCGATCTTCGCCAGCTCGCTTCTGCTGCTGCCGGTGACGATCTCGACCTTCTCGGGCAACCAGACCGGCCCGGTCATGTCCACCATCCTGGCCTATTTCGGGCCCGGCCAGCCGCTTTACCTTTTGTTCTTCGCGGCGATGATCATCTTCTTCAGCTACTTCTACACCCAGAACGTGGCCTTCAAGTCCGATGACGTCGCCGAGAACCTCAAGAACCAGGGCGGCTTCATCCCCGGCATCCGCCCCGGCAAGCGGACCGAGGAATACCTGGACTATGTCGTCAACCGGGTGCTGGTCATCGGCTCGCTTTATCTCGCGCTGGTCTGCCTTCTGCCCGAGGTGATCCGCGACGGCTTCTCGGTCCCGGTCTATTTCGGCGGCACCTCGGTGCTGATCATCGTCTCGGTGACGATGGACACCATCAACCAGGTCCAAAGCCACTTGCTTGCCCATCAGTATGAGGCTTTGATCGAGAAGTCGCAGTTGCGCGGCAAGCGCAAGGCGGGCGAACCCAAGCCCCGCCGCTTGCCTGCCCGCCGCTGACCAGCCACGAACAAGGGGGGAGTCGTGACGATCAACATCATCCTGCTGGGACCGCCCGGCGCGGGCAAGGGCACCCAGGCCCGCACGCTGGTCGAGGACCGGGGCCTGGTGCAGCTTTCCACCGGCGACATGCTGCGCGAGGCGCGCCACTCGGGCACCGAGATGGGAAAGGTCGTGGCCGATGTCATGGACCGCGGCCAGCTTGTCACCGACGAGATCGTGATCGGCCTGATCCGCGAAAAGCTGGAAACCGAGGACGCCCCCGGCTTCATCTTCGACGGCTTTCCCCGCACGCTGCCGCAGGCCGACGCGCTGGAGGAACTGCTCTCCGGCATGGGCCGCAAGATCGACACCGTGATCGAGATGCGGGTGGACGACGAGGCGCTGGTGGACCGCATCAGCGGCCGCTATACCTGCGGCAACTGCGGCGAGGTGTATCACGACAAGACCCGCCCCACCGCGAAAGAGGGCACCTGCGACGCCTGCGGCTCGACCGACCTGCGGCGGCGGGCGGACGACAATGCCGAAAGCCTCAAGACCCGGCTGATGGAATATTACAAGAAGACCTCGCCGCTGCTGGGCTATTATTACGCCAAGAAGACCCTCGCGCCGGTGGACGGCATGGCCGCGGTGGACGAGGTCGGCGCCGAGGTCGCGGCCATCGTGGACCGCATCGGGCAGTAAGGCCTTGCGCCCCGTCGGCGGTTGACGGGGCGGCATCCATCCATTAACCGCAAGCATCTCATCCGAGAATCACCCATCCGGGGTGAAGCGATGGCCCGACGGCGATGCCGCGGGCCATTGGTTGTGAAAAAAGCTTCCGGCACTACGGAAGCGCAACGTAAAGGAAGAACGGACTTGGCCCGTATCGCTGGCGTCAACATCCCGACCGGGAAGCGCGTTCCCATCGCGCTGCAGTATATCCATGGAATCGGCCCGCTGAATGCCGATGAAATCGTCAAGGCAGTCGGCATCGACCCCGCGCGCCGCGTCAACGACCTGTCGGACGCCGAAGTCCTGCAGATCCGCGAATACATCGACGCCAATCTGACCGTCGAAGGCGACCTGCGCCGCGAGACGCAGATGAACATCAAGCGCATGATGGACCTCGGTTCCTACCGTGGCCTGCGTCACCGCCGCGGCTTGCCCGTGCGCGGCCAGCGCACCCACACCAACGCCCGCACCCGCAAGGGCCCGGCGAAACCCATCGCCGGCAAGAAGAAGTAAGGGAGGGCACAGGTCATGGCACGCGACAAGACGCGCATGAAGCGCAAGGAACGCAAGAACATCGCCACCGGCGTGGCGCATGTGAACTCGTCGTTCAACAACACCAAGATCCTGATCTCGGACGTGCAGGGCAACGCGATCTCGTGGTCGTCGGCCGGCACCATGGGCTTCAAGGGCTCGCGCAAGTCGACCCCCTATGCCGCGCAGATGGCCGCCGAGGACGCCGGCCGCAAGGCGCAGGAACACGGGATGCGCACCATCGAGGTCGAGGTCCAGGGCCCCGGCTCGGGCCGCGAATCGGCGCTGCGCGCGCTGGCCGCCGTCGGCTTCAACATCACCGCGATCCGCGACGTGACGCCGATCGCGCACAACGGCGTCCGCCCGCCCAAGCGCCGGCGCGTCTGACGACCCCACATTGACCCGTCCCGCGCCGCTTTGCCCGGCGCGGGACGGTTTTTCGCATTTTACCTCGGGCGTTTCCGGCGGCTGGTCATGGGGCCGGAAACAGGAATGGAGGAAATCGCATGATCCACAAGAACTGGGCCGAGCTGATCAAGCCCGCGCAGCTGGACATCCGGCCGGGCGGCGATCCGGCCCGCGTGGCCACGCTGATCGCCGAGCCGCTGGAACGGGGCTTCGGCCTGACGCTGGGCAACGCGCTGCGCCGCGTGCTGATGTCCTCGCTGCAGGGCGCGGCCATCACCAGCGTGCAGATCGACAATGTCCTGCACGAGTTCTCGTCCGTCCCCGGCGTGCGCGAGGACGTGACCGACATCGTGCTGAACCTCAAGGGCGTGACGCTGAAGATGGACGTGGACGGGCCGAAGCGCCTGACCCTGTCCGCCAAGGGCCCGGGCGAGGTCAGGGCCGGCCAGATCAGCGAAACCGCGGGCATCACCGTGCTGAACCGCGACCACATCATCTGCCACCTCGACGAGGGGGCGGAACTGAACATGGAACTGACCGTCGCGATCGGCAAAGGCTATGTCGCCGCCGACAAGAACCGTCCCGAGGACGCGCCCATCGGCCTGATCCCGATCGACGCCATCTTCTCGCCGGTCAAGCGCGTCAGCTACGAGGTCACCCCCACGCGGGAAGGGCAGGTGCTGGACTATGACAAGCTGACCATGCGGGTGGAAACCGACGGCTCGCTGACGCCCGACGACGCCGTGGCCTATGCCGCGCGCATCCTGCAGGACCAGCTTGGCGTCTTCGTCAACTTCGAGGAACCCGAATCGGCCCGCAGCCAGGACGCCGAGGACGGGCTGGAGTTCGACCCCCGCCTGCTGAAGAAGGTGGACGAGCTTGAGCTGTCGGTCCGTTCGGCCAACTGCCTCAAGAACGACAACATCGTCTATATCGGCGACCTGATCCAGAAGACCGAGGCCGAGATGCTGCGGACCCCGAACTTCGGCCGCAAGTCGCTGAACGAGATCAAGGAGGTGCTTTCGGGCATGGGCCTGCATCTCGGCATGGACGTGGTGGACTGGCCGCCCGAGAACATCGAGGATCTCGCCAAGCGCTTCGACGACCAGTTCTGACGGATTCGGGGGCGCGGGTCCGTCTGCATCGCCTGTGCATGATCCGTACATCGGTTGTGCATCGCCCGCGCCCCCGGAAAACCCGGGCATTCCGCCCCAAGGAGAGCGGCCCGCACGCATGGGCTGCCGGACAAAGCAAAAGACGTAAACGGAGACCCATCATGCGTCACGCCCGCGGCTACCGCCGCCTGAACCGCACCCACGAGCACCGCAAGGCGCTGTTTTCCAACATGGCCGGCTCGCTGATCGAGCATGAGCAGATCAAGACGACGCTGCCCAAGGCCAAGGAACTGCGCCCGATCATCGAGAAGCTGATCACGCTGGCCAAGCGCGGCGACCTGCATGCCCGCCGCCAGGCTGCCTCGCAGCTCAAGCAGGACCAGCATGTCGCCCGCCTGTTCGAGATCCTCGGCCCGCGCTATGCCGACCGCCAGGGCGGCTATGTCCGCGTGCTGAAGGCCGGCTTCCGCTACGGTGACATGGCCCCGATGGCGATCATCGAGTTCGTGGACCGCGACACCTCGGCCAAGGGCGCCGCCGACCGCGCCCGGCTGGATGCCGAGGTAGAGGCCGGGTTCGAGGCCTGATCCACGGATCCGGGGGCCGGTTTCTGCCGGCCCTTGCCAAATGACGCAACGTCAGGACAAATAGACCCGCGCAGCCATGCTGCGCGGGTTCTTTTTTGCATCACCGTTAACTGAAAAAATACCTAAGACGCTTAAATAACATGGTGACGCGGGCAAGGCGTGAACCTTGTCACCAAATAAGCCCATTGACCGCCACCTTGGCAATTTGTCTAAAAGGACATGTCTTCGAGAGCCGATATCACCGCCATCCTGTCGCGCCTGAAAAAACTGGCGCCGATGGGGTATTACATCGCGCTGCACATTCGTTTTGCGGCCCCCATCATGAGGTTCCAGACCTATCCCGAGAACTGGTCGGAACGATACACGGCGAACGCTTATGCCTTGCGCGATCCGACTGTCGCCTGGGGCTTCTCGACGACAGGTGCGGTGCGCTGGTCGGCCATGCCGATTCCCGATCCCTTCAGCATTCTCGCCGATGCGGCCGGGCATGGGCTGCATTACGGGCTGACCATGTCCAGCGGTCCGATCAAGTCACGCACCATCGCAAGCTTTGCCCATGACACGCGTGAATTCAAAGATGACGAGATCGAGACGATCTCGGCTCTGGTACGACGACTCCACGAGATCACGGAGCCGCCGGAGAGCCTGACAAAGGCTCAGCAAGAGGCCCTTCGATGTATCGCGGAGGGCGATCGCCACGCGGCAGCGGCTGCAAAGCTCGGCATCACCGAAAGTGCGTTCAAGGCGCGTCTGATTTCCGCCCGTGAACGGCTGATGGCCAGGACAACGGCCGAGGCGCTGCAGCGAGCCAAGGATTACCGTCTGCTTTAGGCCGTTCGCCCGTCATTCAACCAACCGCGGTCGCTCCGGGGGGCCAACCCCTCAACCCACGGAGAAGACCATGCAGACCACCACGCTTTCCTTCAGCAATCTTCACAACCACGGCGAACTGTTTGCGAATTTGTTCCGCGCCCGCCGGCAGAGCTTCATCGTCCAGAAGAACTGGGATCTGCCGCAGGCCGACGGCATGGAATATGACCAGTACGACACCCCCGCCAGCCGCTGGGTCGCCGTTCACGACGGGGTCGACCGGGTGCTGGGGGGCTTCCGCCTGACGCCCACCACCGCCCAGTGCGGGATCTATTCCTACATGATCCGCGACGCGCAGCGCGGCGTGCTTGGCGGCACGATCCCGCAGGACCTGCTGTATGGCGAGGCGCCTGTCGATCCGCAGGTGTGGGAATGCACCCGCGTTTTCGTCAATCACGAGACCCCGATGTCGATCCGCCGCAAGGTCCACATGCAGATGGCCGGGGCCATGACGCGGACCGCGCGCGAATTCGGCGCGACCCGGCTGATAGCGCTCACCGGGGCGACCTGGCCGCGCTGGTACGGCCGCTGCGGCCTTGAGGCCGAGGCGATCGGCCGGGTGATGCTGATCGAGGGCGAAGAGAACCAGTGCGTGTCGATCAACCTCGTGCCGAAGATGCACTGATGCCGCGGCACAGGTGGGGGATACCCACTGCATGGCGGGCAGCGTAATCTGCCCGCCATGGCCGATCTTTTCGACAACATCCCTTCTTCGCCCGAGCCCGCGGGACGCTCGGCCCACCGTCCGCTCGCGGATCGCATCCGCCCGCAGCGGCTGGCCGAGGTCATCGGCCAGGGCGCGATCCTCGGTCCCGACGGGCCGCTTGGCGCGATGCTGGCGGCGGGCAGCCTGTCCTCGCTGATCCTCTGGGGACCGCCCGGCGTCGGCAAGACGACCATCGCCCGGCTGCTGGCCGACCAGACGGAACGCGACTTCGTGCAGATTTCCGCGATCTTCTCGGGCGTGCCGGAACTGCGCAAGGTCTTCGACACCGCCCGCCTGCATTCGCGGCAGGGGCGGGGAACGCTTCTGTTCGTGGACGAGATCCACCGCTTCAACAAGGCGCAGCAGGACAGCTTCCTGCCGCATATGGAGGACGGGACCATCCTTCTGGTCGGCGCCACGACCGAGAACCCTTCGTTCGAGCTGAACGCGGCGCTCCTGTCCCGCGCGCAGGTCATCGTGCTGAAGCGGCTGGAGCTTTCCGATCTGGAACTGCTGGCCCAGCGGGCGGAACGCGAGATGGGCCGGGCGCTGCCCCTGACCGGCGAGGCGCGCGAGGCGCTGCTGGCCATGGCCGACGGTGATGGCCGCGCCGCCCTGAACCTTATCGAGCAGGTGATGGCTTGGAAGGTGGAGCGTCCCCTCGGCACCGACGAGTTGTCGCGCCGCCTGATGCGGCGGGCCGCCAAATACGACAAGGGGGGCGACGAGCATTACAACCTGATCTCGGCGCTGCACAAATCCGTCCGCGGCTCGGACCCGGACGCGGCGCTCTACTGGCTTGCCCGGATGCTGGAAGGGGGAGAGGACCCGCGCTATCTCGCCCGCCGCATCACCCGCATGGCAGTCGAGGACATCGGGCTGGCCGATCCGGCCGCGCAGCGCCACTGCCTGGACGCTTGGGCGCTGTATGAACGGCTGGGCTCGCCCGAAGGCGAACTCGCGCTGGCGCAGGCGGTGATCTATCTCGCGCTCGCGCCGAAGTCGAACGCGGGCTATGCCGCCTACAAGGCGGCGCGGGCCGAGGCGAAGAAGACCGGCAGCCTGATGCCGCCCGCCCATATCCTCAACGCGCCGACGCGGCTGATGAAGGAACAGGGCTACGGCGCGGGCTATGCCTATGACCATGACGCCGAGGACGGGTTCTCGGGCCAGAACTACTTCCCCGAGGGCATGAAGCGGCCGGTGCTTTACACGCCGGTCGAGCGCGGGTTCGAGCGGGAACTGAAGAAGCGCCTCGACTGGTTCGTGAGCCAGCGGGCGCGGCGTGGCGGTTGACTTTGGTCGGCCGCATCTACAGGTCAGCGGCATGATGAATCCGGTCCTTCAGGTGGCGCTGGGCGGCGCTTTGGGCGCAACCGCCCGCCATGGCGTCAACCTGGGCGCGGCGCGGTTGCTGGGGCCGGCTTTCCCTTGGGCCACGCTGGCGGTGAATGTCGCGGGCTCGTTCCTGATGGGGCTGCTGGTGGCGGCGCTTGGCCGCGACAGTGCATGGGCGCCTTTCCTGCTGACGGGGATGCTGGGCGGCTTCACCACCTTCTCGGCCTTTTCGCTGGATGCGGTGGCGCTGTGGCAGAAGGGGCAGGGGGGCCTGGCCGCCCTTTATGTCGGCGCCAGCGTCATCCTGTCGCTTGCTGCCCTTGTGGCGGGGCTTTCCATGGGGCGGGTGGCATGAGCGGCGTGCAAACCATCCGCGTCGGCGATGACGAGGGCGACCAGCGGCTGGACCGCTGGCTGAGGAAGCGGTTTCCTCAACTCAATCAGATCGCCATTGAGAAGCTGTGCCGCACCGGCCAGATCCGTGTCGATGCCGGCCGGGTCAAGCCCGCGACCCGGATCGAGCCGGGGCAGGAGGTCCGCGTCCCGCCCTTGCCCGACGCGG
>NZ_JAUNPC010000068.1:11145-15169 GCF_030536915.1 Paracoccus sp. (in: a-proteobacteria) | reverse complement strand
CCGCCCCGACGATCACAACGTCGAAGTCCATCGATTCGCGTTCGATCGTGCTCATCCTTCCTCCTGCGTGTCGAGCGCATCGCGGAACGTCTCGATCAGCTTCTGCTTGAGAACCTTGCCGTTCGGCGAGGTCGGCAGCGCCGTCGTCACGATGATGCGCGTGGGCCGCTTGTAGGGCGAAAGGCGAAGGGCCACATGCTCGCGCAGGTCCCTTTCGCTCAGCCCGGCGGGATCGTCGGTCTGGCAGAAGGCCAGGACTTCCTCGTTGCCGCCCTCGACCTTGCGGCCGATCACGGCGGTCTGGATCACGCGGGGATGGTCGTTCAGCGCCGCCTCGACCTCGGGCGGATAGACGTTGAAGCCGCCCCGGATGATCAGCTCGCGCGCGCGCCCGGCGATATGCAGGTTGCCGTCCACGTCGATGCGGCCCAGATCGCCGGTGCAAAGGAACCCCTCGGCGTCGAAGGCGGCGGCGGTGGCCTCGGGGTTGCGGAAATAGCCGGGCATCACATGCGGGCCGCGGGTCTGGATCTCGCCCACGCCATCTGCGCCCGCGTTCCGCAGGCGCAGATCGACGCCGGGCAGGGCAGGGCCCACGCTGACATCGGGCACGCCCGGCGGATTGGTGGTCAGGGTGACGCCCGCGGTCGTCTCGGTCAGGCCGTAGCCGTTCTGCAGCGCCACGCCATAGAAGGCCTCGGCCCGCCGCTTCCAGTCGGGATCAAGGGGCGCCGCCCCGGACGACACATAGCGCAGCCGTCCCGGCGGCAGGCGGCCGACGCCGCTTTTCCCCGCCTCCTCCATGATCAGCGCGTGCATCTGCGGGACCGCCGGCAGGACGCTGACGCCCGCCTGCAGGGCCTCGACCACGGCCGGGGCCGAAAAGCGCGGGAAGAGCCACAGCTCGGCCCCCGCGACGGTACTGGCGATCATCATCGAGGTCAGGCCGAAGACATGGGTCATCGGCAGCACGCCCAGGATCAGGTCATCGGACGTGATCTCGCGCATCCGGGCCGAGGTCTGCCCGCCGAACAGCAGGTTGGCATGGCTGAGCATCACCCCCTTGGGCGTGCCGGTCGATCCGGTCGTGTAAAGGATCACGGCCGTCTGCCCGGAACCCGCCACCACAGGCTCGGGGGTCGCGGAAGGGCGCGGCCCGGCGATCGCCAGACTGCCCATGGGCGTGTCCCACGCCGTGGCCCCGGCGATCCCGGCATGGGTGCCCGCCTGCGGCGAGACATTGGACAGATAGACCGTCAGCCGCGGGTCGGCATGGTCCGCGATGCGGTGCAGTTCATGGTCGGTCATGCGGGCGTTGACGGGCACGGCCACCGCATCCAGCCGCGAGGCCGCCATGATCAGCCCCACCAGCGCGGCGCAGTTTTCCGCCAGGATCAGCAGGCGGTCGCCCGGCCGCAGGTCCCGCCCCTTCAGTTCGGCGGCCAGCACATCCACGGCGGCGGACAGTTCGGCGTAGGTGAAGGTTCTGCCGTCGTGATCGCGCAGCGCGGGCGCATCCGGGCGCGTGCTGCGCTGGCTGGCAAGCGGATCGTGGATGCGGGTCATGGTCATCGGCGGGTTTCCTCCTTCTCGGCGCCGGAACTGCCGCGGCCGAAGTCCGGCGCGGCGCGGTTCAGGCGGGCTTTCAGGCCCGCGGCGGCCTCGGGTCCGGCCAGCGCGTCGGCCATGGCATCACCCTCGCGGTCGAGCTGGGCATCGAAATCGCCGTCGCGGGCAGCGGCCAGAAGCCGCTTGATCGTGCCCTGGGCCGCGGCGGGACCCTGCGCCATCCGCGCGGCCAGCCCGGCGGCGCGGGCGAGCGCCTGTCCGGGCGCCACGAGGTCCGTCACCACGCCCATGCCCGCGAGGGTGGCGGCCGAGACCGGATCGCCCGTCAGGCACATCCGGGCCGCGAAGCCCGCCGGCACCCTGCGCGCCAGCGAAGCGGTCAGCCCGCCGTCCGGCACCAGCCCCACGCGGACATAGGCGGCGGCGAAGCTCGCGTCCTCGGCCGCCACCAGCAGGTCGCAGGCCAGCGCGATCGACAGCCCGGCCCCGGCCGCACCGCCTTCGACGGCGGCGATGACGGGGCGCGGACAGGCGCGGATCGCGCGGATGGTGGCATGCAAATCCTCGATCAAGGCGCGCCGCTCGTCCCGGCTGATCGCGGCGCGGGTCGCCAGCGCGTTCAGGTCGCCGCCCGCGCAGAAATATCCGTCCGCGCCGGTCAGAACCACGGCGCCCAGCCGATCCTCGGCCGCCGCCCGGTCCAGCGCGTCGCGCAGGCTGACATACATCGAAGGCGCCAGCGCATTGCGGCGGCCGGGGTTCGACAGCGTCACCCGCAGGTGATCGCCGCAGTCCTCGACATGGGCCCTGGCATCCCCGGCGGTCATGGCCCGTCCCCGGAATCGCCGGCCCCCCCGCCGGGCACGCGCTTGAAGACCCCGCTTGCCGTCGCGATCAGGGTGCCGTCGTCATGGACCAGATCGGCCGCGACGAAAAGCAGGCTGCGCCCGCCGCCGACCACGCGTCCGGTTGCGGTGACGCCGCCCTTCCGGGCGGGTCCCACGAAGTCGATGTTCAGCGAGATCGTGAGGAACGGCTGGCGGCCGCTGTCGTCCACGGTCAGGCTGGCCGTGGCGCCGGCGGCGCTGTCCAGCAGCATCCCCGCGATCCCGCCATGCAGCACGCCGTGGCGGTTCGTGTGGCGTTCGTCCAGGACCAGCCGGCAGCGGGCGCGCCGGTCGGGCCGGCCCACGTCTAGCGTGTAGCCGACCATGCGCTGCGCCCCCGTCTCGGCCTTGATGATGGCCCCGCCGCTCATGCGGCGCTGACCGCGATGAAGCGTTCGAGGTGATGGTCGCTGTCGCCGAAGCGGGCGTCGGCGGCCAGCAGGCGGCGGGCGAGGGGGGCGAGTTCGTATTCCTCGGTCATGCCGATGCCGCCGTGCAACTGGATCGTTTCCTCGGCCACCTGCAGCGCGACCCGGCCCACCAGCGACTTGGTGGCCGCGGCATGGCGGTCGCGGTCGGGGGCGTCGAGGTTCCCGGCAAGGTTCCAGACGGCCGAGCGCGCCTGCTCGACCTCGGTCAGCAGGTCGGCCATGCGGTGCTGGACCGCCTGGAAGGACCCGATCGGGCGGCCGAACTGCTTGCGCGTCTTGAGGTAGCCGGTCGTCAGCTCGACCGCCTTTTCCATCACCCCAAGGGCGTCTGCGCAGACGGCGAGGATCGCGGCGGCAAGCGGCCGCTCCAGCAGGGATGCGTCCCCGATCCGGCGGGCAGGGGTGTCCTTCAGCGTGACCTCGGCCGCGCGGCCGCCGTCCATCAGGGCATAGCCGCGCAGGGCCAGCCCCTCGGCCCCGGCCTCGACCAGCCACAACCCGTCCGTGGCCCGCACGATCAGGTGGGTCGCATCCTCGGCCCCCGGCACGACCGACTTCTCGCCGGTCAGCCGGTCGCTCTGGGTGCGGGTCGCCACGGTGCCGTCATAGCGCTGGCCGGGTTCGTCCAGCGCGACCGCGACGCGGGCCTCGCCACTGGCGGCGGCTTCGGCCAGTCCGGCCTCGCCCGCGGCGGCCAGGATGCCCGCGCCCAGCACCACGCTGTCCAGCAGCGGCGTGACGGCAGCCGCCCGGCCGAGCGTGCGGAACACCATCAGGATGTCCGGCCCGGTGCCGCCGAAGCCGCCGGCCTCCTCGGTCATCAGGGCAGCGCCCGTTCCCAGGTCGAACAGGGCGGCGCTGTCCGGGCCGCGTTCCAGCGTGCGCGCCAGGCTTTCGCCCAGCATGGTCTGTTCCTCGGTGAAGCCGAAATCCATGACGCCTCCCCCCCCCTCAAAGTCCCAGCAGGGATTTCGCGATGATCCCGCGCTGGATTTCGTTCGAGCCGCCGTAGATCGACAGCTTGCGGTTGTTCAGATAGGCGCGGGTCGCCGCCGCAGCCTCGGCCGGGCCGGGGGGTGCGTCGTCATTCGCGCCCTCCAGCGCCTCGGACGGGAAGGCCAGCGCCCAGGGGCCGAC
>NZ_JAUNPC010000068.1:0-11045 GCF_030536915.1 Paracoccus sp. (in: a-proteobacteria) | reverse complement strand
CGTCATTCGCGCCCTCCAGCGCCTCGGACGGGAAGGCCAGCGCCCAGGGGCCGACGGCGCGGCGGGTCAGGTCGTTGATCGCCTGCCGGATCTGGGTGCCCTTCAGCTTCAGCATCGAGCTTTCCGCCCCCGGCACCTGGCCCGCTGCCGCCTGCGCCAGCAGCCGCAGGTTGGTCGTGGACATGGCCATCAGGTCGATCTCGACCTGGGCCAGACGGGCGGCGAACAGCGGGTTCTCGATCAGCGGCCTGCCGTTCGCCACCTGCGCCCGCGCGATCCGCTTCAGCGCGGCAAGGCCCGCGGTGGCGAAGCCCACGCCCGCGATGTTGGTGCGCTCATGCGTCAGCAGATACTTGGCGTAGGTCCAGCCCCTGTTCTCCTCGCCCACCAGGTTCTCGGCGGGCACCCGCACGTCGTCGAAGAAGACCTCGTTCACTTCGGGCGTGCCGTCCAGAAGCACGATGGGCCGCACGGTGATGCCGGGGCTGGTCATGTCGATCAGGAGAAAGCTGATCCCCTCCTGCGCCTTGGCGGCGGGATCGGTCCGCACGAGGCAGAAGATCCAGTTGGCGTGCTGGCCCAGGGTGGTCCAGGTCTTCTGGCCGTTGACGATGTAATGGTCGCCGTCGCGCACTGCCGTCGTCTTGACCGAGGCGAGGTCCGACCCCGCGCCGGGTTCCGAATAGCCCTGGCACCACCAGTCCTGCCCGTTCAGGATGCGCGGCAGGAAGCGGTCCTGCTGTTCCTTCGACCCGAATTTCTGCAGCACCGGCCCCAGCATGGCGATGCCGAAGGGCAGGACGCGGGGGGCGTGGGCCAGTGCGCTTTCCTCCTCGAAGATATGGCGCTGGATCGCGGTCCAGCCGGCGCCGCCGAACTGGACCGGCCAGTTGCCGGCAAGCCAGCCTTTTTCGTTCAGGACGGCGTGCCATTCCTCGATCTCGGGCTTGGTCAGCTCCTGCTGAAGCCGGACCTTGTCGGACAGCCGCGCGGGCAGCCGGTCCCGAAAGAACTGGCGGACCTCGGCACGGAAGGCCTGGTCCTCGGGCGAAAAGCTCATGTCCATGGCGGCTTCTCCTCAGAAGATCTCGATCAGCCCGGCAGCACCTTGGCCGCCGCCGATGCACATGGTGACGACGCCCCATTTCGCGCCGCGCCGCTTGCCTTCCAGCAGGATATGGCCCGCCAGGCGCGCGCCGGTCATGCCGAAGGGATGGCCGATCGCAATCGAGCCGCCGTTGACGTTGTATTTCTCGGGGTCGATCCCCAGCCGGTCGCGGCAGTAAAGCGCCTGGCTGGCAAAGGCCTCGTTCAGCTCCCACAGGTCGATGTCATCGACCGTAAGCCCCGCCCGTTCCAGCAGGCGCGGCACGGCAAAGACCGGGCCGATGCCCATCTCGTCGGGCTCGCAGCCCGCTATGGCGAAGCCGCGGAAGGCGCCGAGCGGGGTCGCGCCCTCGCGCGCCGCCACCTCGCCGTCCATGACCACCAGCGCCGCCGCCCCGTCCGACAGTTGCGAGGCGTTGCCGGCGGTGATGAACCTGTCCTCGCCCTTGACCGGCTTCAGCGCGGCCAGACCTTCCAGCGTGGTCGTCGGGCGGTTGCATTCGTCATGGTCGAAGGTGATGTCCTCGTGCCGGGTCTCGCCGGTGGCCTTCTCGATCACGGCGCGGATCACGTCGATCGGGATGATCTCGTCGGCGAACAGCCCCGCCTGCTGCGCCGCCGCGATCCGCTGCTGGGAACGCAGGGAATATTCGTCTTGGGCCTCGCGGCTGACGCCATAGCGTTCGGCCACGTTGTCGGCGGTGTCGATCATCGGCAGGTAAAGGTCGGGCTTGTGCTCCTCGATCCAGGCCTCGCGCGAGTTGCGGGGCGGGGGCTGGACCAGGCTGATCGATTCCAGCCCCCCGGTCAGCACGGCCCGCGCGCCTTCCTGCTGGACCATGTGCGCGCCCATCGCCAGCGCCTGCAGGCCCGAGGCGCAGAAGCGGTTGACCGTGGTTCCGGCGATGCTGACGGGAAAGCCCGCGCGGACGACGATCTGGCGGGCGATGTTGCCGCCGGTGACATATTCCGGGTAGCCGCAGCCCCAGATGCTGTCTTCGATCAGCGCCGGGTCGATGCCCGCGCGTTCCACGGCGACGGCGGCGGCGCGCCCGCCCATGGTCGCGCCATGGGTCAGGTTCAGGCTGCCCCGGCCGGCCTTGCCGATGCCCGTGCGGGCGGTCGAGACGATGACGGCGTCCTTCATGTCGCATCCTTTCCGGTGTTCGCGTCGGCAAGCTTCCCGCCCTGGTCCGCAAGCCGGGCCAGCAAGGGGGAAACCTGCCAGAAATAGGGATCTTCCTGGGCGAAGCGGGCGATGTCGGCCGCGATGCGGTCCAGCCCCTGCGCGTCGGCCCAGTGCATCGGGCCGCCCTTCCAGCGCGGGAAGCCGTAGCCGTGCAGCAGCACCACGTCGATATCCGAGGCCCGCGCGGCGATGCCTTCGTCGAGGATCCTCGCGCCTTCGTTCACCATTGCCGCCATGTAGCGGGACTGGATCTTCTCGGGCGTGAAATCGCGCGGGGTGATGCCCAGATCGCGGCGGATGCCGTCCAGCATCCCCGCCATTTCGGGGTCGGGACGGCCCTGCGGGCTGTCTTCGTCATAGATGTAATAGCCGCGCCCGGTCTTGCGGCCCAGGCGTCCCGCCTCGGCCAGCCGGTCGGCGAAGACCGGCACCCGCTCGCGCGGATCGCGGGTCGCCGCCTTGCGCTGGCGGGTCGCGTAGCCGATGTCCAGCCCGGCGAGGTCGCCCACCTGATACGGCCCCATCGGGAAGCCGAAGCCGACGATCGCCTGATCGATGGCGTAGGGCGAGGCCCCGTCCAGCACCATGTGATCGGCGGCCGTGCGATAGGTCGACAGCATCCGGTTGCCGATGAAGCCGTCGCAGACGCCCGAGCGCACGCCGATCTTGCCCATCCGCTTGGCCAGCGCAAAGGCGGTCGCCACCACGTCCGGGGCGGTGCGGTCGGCCACGACGATCTCCAGCAGCCGCATGACATTGGCGGGCGAGAAGAAATGCAGTCCGATCACGTCCTGCGGGCGCGCGGTCGCCTCCGCGATCAGGTTCACGTCCAGATAGGAGGTGTTGGTCGCCAGCACCGCGCCGGGGCGGCAGATGCCGTCGAGGGTGCGGAACACCTCGCGCTTGACATCGAGGTTCTCGAACACCGCCTCGATCACCAGATCGGCCTCGGCCAGCGCGTCATAGGCCGCGACGGCGCGGAACGCCTGCGACAGCATCCGCTCGCGCGCATCGGCGGCCAGCTTGCCGCGCTTGACGGCGCCTTCCAGCATTTTGCCGATCCCGGCGGCCGCCTTTTCGGCCGCGGCCTCGTCGCGTTCGACCAGCGTCACGTCCAGCCCCGCCGTCAGCGCCGCCGCCGCGATGCCCTGACCCATGGTGCCGCCGCCGATGATGCCGACGCGGTTGACGTCCCGCGGCTTCACGCCGGTCAGGTCGTCGGCCTGCGCGGCGCGGCGTTCGGCGAAGAAGGCATGGATCAGCGCCCCGCGCTCGGGCGTCTGCATCAGGTCCATGAAGGCGCGGCGCTCATGCGCCATGCCCTGGGCGAAGGGCAGCGCAAGGCCCTCGATGATGGTATCCAGGGCGCGGGGCGGGGCCACCTGCCCGCGGGCGGCTTTCGCCACCTTGCGGCGCCAGTCCTCGACCATCCCCGCGTCCACCGGCGGAGCCTCGGCTTCGCCCAGGCGGCGGGGTCCGGTCCCTTGATCCAGCAGCCGCCGCGCCTCGGCCTCGCCGGCGGCGCGGGGGTCGGTTCCGTCTGCCACGGCGTCGATCAGCCCCAGCCGCAGCGCCTCGTCCGCGCCGATCTGGCGGCCCGAGGTGATCAGGTCGATGGCCGCCCCGATCCCCACCGCGCGCGGCAGCCGCTGCGTGCCGCCCGCGCCCGGCAGCAGGCCCAGCGTCACCTCGGGCAGCCCCATCCGGGTGCCGGGCACGGCGATCCGGTAATGGGCGCCCAGGGCGACCTCCAGCCCGCCGCCCAGGACCGTGCCATGCAGCGCCGCGACCACGGGCTTCTCGGACGCCTCGATGGCGGCGATCACGTCGGGAAGACTCGGCGGCACCGGCGGCTTGCCGAATTCGGAAATGTCGGCCCCGGCGATGAAGGTGCGCCCGGCGCAGAACAGCACGGCGATCCGCGCCTCGGGGTCATCGGCCAGGCGGGCGACGGCCTCGGCCAGTCCCTGCCGCACCGCCGCGGACAGGGCGTTGACCGGGGGGTTGTCGATCCCGATGAAGGCGATTTCGCCTTCGCGGCGATAGGTGACGGGGGTCTGTCCAGCCATGCTCAGGCCTCCATGCGGACGGGGCCAGAGGCCTGTCCGGTCAATCGTTCCAGGGTGCGGACCGCGGCGGCAAGACGGGGGCCGACCTCGGTCTCCATGCGCTCGACCGAAGCCTCGGCGGGCAGCGCGCCGCAGGTGAAGACGACGGGCTCGGCCAGGTTGCCGCTGCGGAAGGGCACGGAAACCGCGTTGTAGGCGGCCGTCATCCCGCTGCCCGCAGGGGTCGAGATGAAGCCCTGCAGCGCCATGTCGGCAAGCGCCTGCGGCCTGTCGTCCAGCAGCGCCTGCAGCGCATCCCGGCCCGGCAGGCGCTCGGCGGCGATCCGTCCGATCTCGCCGGGCCGCGCCGCGGCGATGAAGGCCCGCCAGGACGAGAAGGGCTGCAGCGGGATGCGCTGCCCGACCTCAAGCCAGATCGAGGCCACGCGGGTCGGCCGCCAGGTGCGGATCAGGACCAGCTTGTCGCCATCCCGGACCGCAAGGACCACCAGCGTCCCGGTTTCCTCGGCCAGCCGCTGCATCAGCTCATGCGCCGGGACCAGGAAGGACAGCGAGGCCGCCGCCACATGGCCGACCGCCACCAGGGTCGGGCCGGGCCGGAAGCGGTCGTCGCGGGGCGACTGGACCAGGTAGCCCAGTTGCCCCAGGGTGAAGGTCAGCCGCGACACCGTCGATTTCGGCAGACCCGTGCGCTGCGCGATCTCGGCATTGCTCAGCCCGTCGTCGGTGACGCGGAAGGCGCGCAGGACCGACAGCCCCCGGGCCAGGGTCGTCGCGAAACGGGGATCGTTCGGTTCGGTCATCGCTTGGCCTACAAGCCGTTCGGGATGATGGTCGAGATCGCCGGCACAAGGATAAGGATCGCCAGCACCACGATGTCCATCGCCAGGAAGCGCGCCACCCCGGCGAAGATCTGGTCGACAGTGATGCCGCGCCCGGTCACGTTGCCAATGACGAAGACGTTCAGTCCCACGGGCGGGGTGATCAGCCCGATCTCCAGCAGCTTGACCACGATGACGCCGAACCAGATCAGGTCCATGCCCATGCTGTCCACCATCGGGATGACGAAGGGCAGGGTCAGCACGATGATGCCCACGGGGTCGAGGAACATGCCGAGGAAAAGATAAAGCGCCGAGATCGCCACCATCAGCATAATCGGCGACAGCCCGGCTTCGGCCACCCATTGCGACACCATCCCTGCCGCCCCGGTCAGCGCGACGAAGGACACGAAGATCTTGGCGCAGGCCGCGATCAGGAAGATGGCCGCGGTCTGGATCAGGCTGTCGCGGATGGCCGACCACATCGAGCCGAGCGTCAGCGAGCCTTCGAAGAAGCCGATCAGGATGGTCAGCACGACGCTGATCGCCGCCGCCTCGGTGGCGGTGAAGATGCCGCCGTAGATGCCGCCGATGATGACCGTGAACAGCACCACGGCGGGCCAGGCCGACAGCGCCGCCTTGAGGCGGTCGCCCCTGGCGACGGGCCGGGGATCGACCGGCGCGGCGCTTGGATCGCGCGAGGTCCACCACATCACGACGATGATGTAGCCCAGCAGCGTCAGCAGCCCCGGCAGGATGCCGGCCAGGAACAGCTTGCTGATCGAGGTCTCGGTGAAGATGCCGTAAAGGATGAACAGCACCGAGGGCGGGATCAGCGAGCCCAGCGTGCCGCCCGCCGCGACCGAGGCCGTGGCCAGCTTCGGATTGTAGCCCAGCCGCAGCATCTCGGGCACGCAGATGCGTCCCATGGTCGAGGCGCAGGCGATGGACGAGCCCGAGATCGCCGAGAACCCGGCGCAGCCCATCAGCGAGGCGACGCTGACCCCCCCCGGCACGCCGCGCAGCCAGACGTTGGCGGCGTCGTAGATGCGGGTGGTGATGCCGGTGTGATAGGCGATGTTGCCCAGGGCCACGAACAGCGGGATCATCGACAGGTCGTAGGAATGGATCAGCTCGAAGAAGCTGTTCACGACCATCGACGAGGTCGGGTTGATGGCGCGTTCCGGCATGAAGCTGCCGGTGCGGAAGGCATAGATCAGGAAGGTGCCCGCGGTGGCCACGCCCGCCAGCACGAAGGCGATCGGCACGCGCAGCGCCAGAAGAAGGATGACCAGCCCGAAGGCGACAAGTCCGATGGTGGATGCGTCCATCTCAGACAGACTCCTCTTCGGCGTGGCTGGGAACGGTGACGGTGCCGGTGCGGCGCAGTTGCGAGATGTCCTCCAGCGCGACCAGGACCAGGCGGATCGTCATCATCAGAAGACCCAGCAGGAAGGCCAGCTTCATCGGCCAGCGCGGGATGCCCAGAAGCCCGTCGTAGAACTCGCCCGAGGCCCAGGACCCCGAAAGGTTGCGCCAGCTTGCATAAAGCAGCGGCAGCATCGCCAGCAGCGCCACGAACCAGCCGAAGATGATCAGCCTGCCCCGGGTGCGGGGGGACATGCGGTCGGTGACGAAGGTCACGGCGATATGGGCGCGAGCGGCCGTCGCCGCCGCCAGCGGAAAGACGATGGTGGGGATCATCAGCTCGCGGACGATGATGACGATGTCCGGCACGGCCAGGCCGAAGAACTGCCGTCCCAGCACGTTGGCGGTGATCGCCAGCGCCAGGGCCAGCGTCGAGACGACCGCGAATTCAAGCATGATGCGTTCGATGGCCTTCATGGCCGGGACCTCCGGGTTCAGTCGGGCTGCGGTCCCGCCGCGTCGGGGCGGGACCGGGAGGATGGGCGGGGCGCGCGCTTCTGACCGGGGCGGGCGCGCCCGGCGGGGTTCGGGGGATATGCGGTCAGTTGGCCTGCGCGGCCCAAGGATAGCCCTGCTCGTCGCGCAGCGCGGTGAATTCGCCGATCAGCGCGGTGTACCGATCCACGAGGCCCTGGCCATCCAGGCCCGCGGCATCGGCCCGCTGGACCCATTCGTCGATGTATTTCTGCCCGCTTTCGGCCAGCCGCGCGCGATCCTCGTCCGAGATCTTCAGGATGGGCGTGCCCTTGTCCTCGAGGATCTTGACGGACCGGGCGTTCGCGTCGGTCAGGATGCGCCCGAATTCATCGGCCAGCTCTTCGCCCGCGGTCATGATCGCCTGCTGCTGCTCGGGCGTCAGCGAATCGAAGCTGTCCTTGTTCATCATGATGCCCAGGGCGCCGATCTGGCCGAAGTCGATCTCGGTATAGCTGTCGAAGACCTCGTCGAACTTCAGCGACTCGACCAGGTAGGGATAGGTCTGGGTGCAGTCGATCAGCCCGGTGTCCAGTCCCTGGAAAGCCTCGTAGACCGACATGTCGACGGGCGTCGCGCCCAGGTCGTGGAACACCTTGCCATAGGCGCCGACGCCCCGGATCTTCAGCCCGCGCACGTCGTCGAGGGTCTCGATGGTCTTGCCCTTGCAGCCGACCTGCACGGCCGAGGTGGTGTAGGTGCCGACATAGACCAGGTTCTGCCGGGCGAGGTTCTCGCGGATCTGCTCGTTCTCGCGCATCAGCCTGTCGGTGGCCTTCATGCCCACCCAGGGGTCGGGGTTCGGGATCGGCAGGTCGGCCAGGCCATAGGTGATCATGTCCTGCGGGAAATACACGCCGATGACCGAACCCATGTCGGCGACGCCGTCGCGGATCGACTGGACGGCGACCTTTTCGGAAAACAGCGCGCCGCCCCAGTTCACGTCGATGGTGAGTTCACCGTTCGTCCGTTCGGCGACCTGATCGACGAACCACTGGGTGGCCTCGGCCCGCACGCCGCGGTTGGGACCGGCCTCGCCATAGATCAGCGTCATGGCCATCGCCGCGGACGAGGCCGAGCAGAGCAGGCCGAGGGTCAGGAAACTTGTTGTCAGAAAGCGCATGATGATTCTCCTCCCGTTCCGCAAGATGGCACACTGTCCCACATAATGGAACAACCTTGCATCGCCTCAAGCGAATTTGCGAGAGTGGCACCGGGGATTCGCAGAAAGGACAAAGAGCCGTGTTCACCTTGGCAGGGAAGGGCGCCGTCTTCATGTCCGGCCACGATGCCTGCCCCTGCTGCGGCCGTTGGCGCAGGCCCGCTGCCCGGATGCCCGCCTGAATGCAGGTTCTGCCCCCGCCGGAACGCTCTGCCCGCACGCTGGTCGCACAGGGCTGCATCATCGTCGTCATCCTGGCGTCCCTTGCCGGCATCTTCATCCACTCTGCCGCCATCGGCCTGACCGCCGGCGCGGCGCTGGCGGTCTTTCTTGTCCTGTGCTGGCGGCAGTTCACCATCGCCACATGGCTGACCGTCGGCCTTTGCGCCCTGCTGCTGGCCGTGGCGATCCTGCGCGGCATCGACATCGACACATTGTCCCGGGGGCTTGAGCGGATGGCCTTCCTGGCGGCGCTGCTGGCGCTGCTGGGGGCGCTGCGAGTGGTCGCCTCGGAGGCGCCCGAGGTCGTCCGCGCCGGGCGCTATCTCACGACGCGCCCCCCCGGCCGGCGCTATCTGGCGATGAACTTCGGCGGCCATGTCTTCGGCGTCCTGATCAATCTCGGCGGCATCGCGCTGCTTCTGGACATGACGCGGCGGTCGCTGGAGGAGACGAGCGCCCATCTGCCCCCGGACCTGCGGGAATGGCGGCTGCGCCGGATCACGACGGCCGTGCTGCGCGGCTTTGCGCTGGCCCCGCTCTGGTCGCCCATCGGGCTTGGGCTGAACGCCCTGCTGCTGGCGATGCCCGGGCTGGAATATGCCGACATCGGCCCTGCGGGGTTGCTGGCGGCGGCGTTGTTCCTGGCTTGGGGCTGGTTTCTGGACTGGGCAGGGGCGCCGCGCATCCCGCTGACGTCGCGGGCAACCCCTCGACCGGATGCCGCCGACCGGGGCGGGGTTGCGCTGCTGGTGCTGCATGTGGCGCTGCTGGCCACGCTGGTCTTCGGGCTGCACGCGGCTACCGGGCTGCAGTTCCAGCAGGCGCTGCTGATCGCCGTGCCGGGCTACGGCCTGGCCTGGGCGGCATGGATCGGGCGCAGCGGTCCGGGCGGCGCGGGTGCCGCGATGCGCCGTGCCACTGCCGGGACGGTCCGGCGCTTTCCCCTGGCCGCCGCCGAGATCGGCGTCTTCGCCTCGGCGGGGCTTCTGTCGGTGCTGGCGCTGGAACTGCTGCCGATCGACCGGGTGCAGGCGCTGGTCGCCACGCTGATCGGGGCGCCCTGGCAGATGATCGTCCTGCTGAACCTGTCCATGTTCGCGCTGGCCACGGCAGGGGTGAACCCGATCATCACGGCATCCGTCCTGGGCGGCCTCGTGACACAACTCGACGTGCCGGGACTGAGCGATGCGGCCGCAGCGCTGTGCCTCGCGGGAACCTGGAGCTGCGTCATGGGCTTCACGCCGCTGATGACGACGGTGGTCTATGCCGGCGCATTGGTCGGACGGCCCGCGGCGGTCGTGGGCTTCCGCTGGAACGGGCTCTACTGCCTGTCAGGGCTGGCCCTGTGGACGATCGGAATGGCGCTGCTGGTGGAGTGGGGCCTGATGTGAGGCTCGACCCCTCTTCTTCTGCGACCTTGGGCAACGGCGCGTGGATGCTGGCGATCGAGGGCCGCGGATCGAGAAGGGCCAGACCCTCAACCAGTTCGACCATCTCCTTCGGGAAGGTGCGCGTCCCGGCTTACGGCCGGCGGACGCGCAGAACCCGCAGGTCCGTCCGCACGGTCGCGGGCCAGCCAGCGGCGCGCGGTCCGGATCGGGAGGCCGGCCTCGGCTGCCACCCTTCCCAACGGCACCTGAAGGTAGGGGCGCGGGCGCCGCAGGGCCATGCGGCGGGCGAGGTCCGCTCTGTCCAGCTTCATCCTCCGGTCCTCCGTCATGATGGCCTTCCGGTCCGCAAGGGGATCCTCTTGCGGACGCTTCTCGACGTCAGTGGCCGACTGTCCCGGCGAGGCTCTCTCATGGCCCGGGACGCACCCGACATCCCCTTGCGGACCTTGCTCGCCTGGCCGTGCTCAGTCTGCCCTTGAGGACAGCATGCCGCTCGCCCGCATGGCAGTTGCGACCGGCACGCCTTGGTGAACGGCGGCCGCAGCGCGGACAAGTGCAGGCCTCAGCCGAGCCAAAGCGAATTTTTCAACAGCCTGGAATGTTTTCGGGGAGGCCCTTCAGCCCATCGGCAACGGCGATCAGGATATCCTGGACGCCCCGGTTGCACAGCTCGTTCATCACCGAGAGCCAGAACTTGGCGCCCTCGCTGTCGACAATCCAAAGCACGAGAACCTCGCGCTTGCCCTCGTGGGCAACGTCCAAGGCGATGTAGATCGCGTTCGCCATCGGACCCGGGCCGATGGCGCCTTGATGGCTCACTCCTGACCATCCGGTTGTCGGCATCGCGGATCTTCACCCGGAAGGCATCGATGATGGAGGAGGATCAGAAAACGGGGGCGGGGGCCCGTTTTCCCGAGGATGGATCGGATACGTCCGGTGCAGCGCCAAGGTCGCTGCCAAGCCCGGACTTTCTCCAGCACGGCATCGTTCGGCGGGAAAACGATTCACCGGATCGTTTTCATTTCCGCCTCACCCCGGCTGATCAGGTCCGGCGAGACCCGCAGCCCGTAGAGATCCTCGAGATGCGCCCGGATGTCGCGCACCGACAGCCCGGCATCGCCGAGCAGATCCTCGGGCCGCTTGCAGCCCTTCAGCAACTCGTCATCGTCCTTGCTCCTCTCAGGA
>NZ_JAUNPC010000067.1 GCF_030536915.1 Paracoccus sp. (in: a-proteobacteria) | reverse complement strand
TCCAGCGCCCCCGACGATCCCGGGATGTCGGTCAGCGCGGCGGACACCAGCCCGCCGGTGCAGCTTTCGGCCGTCGCCAGCATCACGCCCTTGGCCTCGGCCGCCTTAAGCACGCGGGCGGCAAGGTCCTTGAGGCTTTCGGTCGGTTCGTTATCCATCACATCACCCCATGCGAAAGGCCCGCCGCGAGGATCGAGGCCACGGCGGCGAAGATACCGGCCCAGATGTCGTCCAGCATCACCCCCGCCGCGTCGGTGCGGCGGTCGGCGCGGCCGATGATCCAGGGCTTCCAGATGTCGAACAGGCGGAAGAACAGGAAGGGCACGACATAAGCGGGCCATGGAAAGACGCTGGCCGGCATCCCGGCGAACCAGAAGCCGGCCGAGGTGGCGCAAAGCGCGATCATCTGGCCCGCGACCTCGTCGATGACGATGGCGCTTTCGTCCTTGATCTCAAGCTCGGCGGTGGCCTTGGATACGGCCCAGAAGCCCAGCGCGATCACCAGCGCCGTGCCCAGCGCGACCAGCGGAAAATGCCCCAGTCGGTGCAGCGCATAGCCAAGCACAAGCGTCGCGGCCGAGGCCCAGGTGCCGGGGGCGGGGCGCAGGTATCCGATGCCGAAGCCGGTGGCGATCAGACGCTCCATCATGCCTCGCGGATCAGGGTTGCGGTGGCGATCGAGGCGATGCCTTCCTCGCGCCCGGTGAAGCCCAGCCGTTCAGAGGTGGTGGCCTTGACGCTGACGCGCCCGGCCTCGACCCCCATGATTTCGGCCAGCTGCGCCTGCATGGCGCCGGCATGGGGGCCGATCTTCGGCCGCTCGCAGATCAGCGTCACGTCGGCATTGCCGAGGCGATAGCCCATCGAACGCGCCAGTTCGGCTGCGTGGCGCAGGAAGATCTCGCTGGCCGCGCCCTTCCACTGCGGGTCCGAGGGTGGAAAGTGCCGCCCGATGTCGCCCTGCGCGAGCGCGCCGTAGATGGCATCGGTCAGCGCGTGCATGCCCACATCGGCATCGGAATGGCCCATGAGGCCCTTGTCATGCGGCACCTGCACCCCGCACAGCCAGACATGGTCGCCCGGCCCGAAGGCGTGGACGTCGTAACCATTGCCAAGCCGCACATCCATGTCGTTCCCCCGCATCCGCAATATCCGCCCGGCGCGTTCCATGTCGCCCGGCCATGTGATCTTGAGGTTGTCTTCGTCACCCGGAACGATGCGGACGGCAACCCCCTGCCGCTGCACCAGTTCCACGTCATCCGCCGCGCCCCCCGCCGCCGCGCGATGGGCGGCGAGGATCACCGGCAGCGAAAATCCCTGCGGCGTCTGCGCCCGGAACAGGCCCCTGCGGTCGGCAAAGCCGGTGACGCTGGCCGCATCCCCGCGCCACAGCGCATCGGTGACGGCAAGGCCGGGGGCAGCGGCCTCGGCGCCCTCGGCCAGCGCGGTCACAACTGCGCCGATGGTCGAGGGCGCGACCAGAGGCCGGGCGCCGTCATGGATCAGGACATGGGTGATGCCGGAACCCTCCAGCACCTTCAGCCCCGCGCGGACGCTGTCGGACCGCGTCTCGCCGCCTGCGACCAGCGTGACCCGCCCGCCAAGCCCGGCAATGGCAAGGTCCATGTCCCCGGGATGGACGGTCACGATGATACGGTCGAACCCTGCGAAGGCGTCGATGCTGCGCGCCAGCACGCTGCGGCCCGCAAGGTCGAGCCATTGCTTCGGCACCTCGCCCCCCATGCGCGTCCCCCGCCCGGCAGCGGTGATCAGGACGGCGAGGCGGTCTCGGGGCAGGGCGGGGGCGGGAGGCTGATCGGAACTCATGCCCGCCGATTAGCGCGACCCGCAGCCATAGACCAGCGCACCTGGTTTCCGAATCTTCAGGACTTCTTTCTGGCTGAAATACCCCACGGGGGGCGTGAAACCCCCGGTGCGGGCGGCTCAACCCTCGGAACGCCCTCTCGCGCGGGCCGTCCGTCGCCGCTATACCCTTGGACGACACCGCGCCAAGCGACAGGAGCCGCCGATGACCGATCTTTCCCCCAGCGATCTCGCCAAGGATGCCGCCGCGCGTGCCGGGGTCGCGCTGGTTCAGGACGGGATGCGGCTGGGGCTGGGGACAGGCTCGACCGCCGTCTTCATGGTCCACCGGCTGGCCGCGCGGATCAGGGCCGAGGACCTGCGCCTGCGCTGCGCCGCGACCAGCAAGGCCACCTGCGACCTGGCGACGCATCTCGGCATCCACATCGAGGAACTGGACGAGATCGGCTGGCTGGACCTGACGCTGGACGGCGCGGACGAGATCGACCCCGACCTCAATCTCATCAAGGGGGGCGGCGGCGCGCATCTGCGCGAAAAGATCGTGGCCGCCGCCTCGGACCGCATGGTGGTGATCGCCGACCCGACAAAGGTGGTCGAGACGCTGGGCGCCTTCCACCTGCCGGTCGAGGTCATCCCCTTCGGCGTGGAGACAACCGTCACCCATATCCGCCGCCTGCTGGACTCGCTGGACCTGACGCAGCGGCCGATCCTGCCGCGCCAGCGCGACGGCCAGCCCTTCCGCACGGACGAGGGCAACCTGATCCTCGACCTGTCGCTCGAGGTGATCGAGGATTGCTCGGGGCTTTCCTCGGGCCTTGCCGCGATCCCGGGCGTGGTGGAACACGGGCTGTTCCTCGGCATGTGCGACCTTGCGCTGGTGGGGGCGCCCGATGGCTCGGTGATCGAGATGACCAAGCCCGAGGTGACGCCGTGAGCTTCGATTACGACCTGTTCGTCATCGGCGGCGGCTCGGGCGGCGTCCGCGCGGCGCGGATCGCGGCCGGGCAGCATGGCGCCAAGGTGGCGCTGGCCGAGGAAAGCCGCATGGGCGGCACCTGCGTCATCCGCGGCTGCGTGCCGAAGAAGCTGATGATCTTCGCATCCCAGGCCCCTGCAGCCGCCGCCGAGGCGCGAGGCTACGGCTGGGCGGATGCCGATGCCGGCCGGTTCGACTGGCCAGCCTTCCGCGACAGCCTGCATGCCGAGCTGTCGCGGCTGGAAGGCATCTACGAAGGCGGGCTGCTGACCGCGGGCGTAGAGGTCCACCACAGCCGCGCCACGCTGGTCGATCACCACACCGTCGCGCTGGCCGACGGGCGGCAGTTCACCGCCCGGCACATCCTGATCGCGGTCGGCGGCCGCCCCAGCCTGCCGGGCATTCCCGGCGAGGAACTGGGGATGATCTCGGACGACCTGTTCACGATGGAGAAGATGCCCCGCCGCGTGCTGATCGTGGGCGGCGGCTTCATCGCCTGCGAATTCGCCACCATCCTGCAGGGCATGGGGGCCGAGACGACGCTGGCCTATCGCGGCGACAGGCTGCTGCGGGGCTTCGATGAGGGCGGGCGCACGCTTGTCACCAGCCAGTTGGCCCATATCGGCGTCACGCTGCGGCTGAACGCCAATCCCGCAAGGCTGGATCGTGAGGGCGACGGCATCCGCGTCACGTACGAGGATGGGGCGACCGAACGCCACGACGCGGTGATGTTCGCGACCGGCCGCAAGCCCTACACCAAGGGGCTGGGGCTGGAAAACACCGGCGTCAAACCGGGCAAGCGCGGCGAGATCGTCGTGGACGAGTGGTCGCAGACCGCCGTGCCCTCGATCTTCGCCGTGGGCGACGTGACCGACCGCGTGAACCTGACCCCCGTCGCGATCCGCGAAGGGCACGCCTTTGCCGACACGGTCTTCGGCGCCCAGCCGCGCCGCGCCTGCCACGACCTCGTGGCCAGCGCCGTCTATGTCCGTCCGCATGAGCTTGCCACCATCGGCCTGACCGAGGAGGACGCGGCCGGGCAAGGCCCCATCGAGGTCTATGAGGCGGTGTTCCGCCCCATGCGCTCGCTTTTCGCCGGGTCCGACCTGCGGGCGATGATGAAGCTGATCGTGGATGACAGGACCCGCCGGGTAGTGGGCTGCCACATCTTCGCCCCCGAGGCGGCCGAGATGATCCAGCTTGTCGCCGTGGCCATGGGGATGGGGGCGACCAAGGAACAGTTCGACGCTGCCATCGCGGTCCATCCGACGCTGGCCGAGGAACTGGTCACGATGCGGCTGCCGGTGCGGCGCGCGGGCGGTTCCACGACCTGACGCGATCTTGTGGGACGCGGGGGGCAGTGCCTGCCGGCATGCCCTTGTCCCTGCGGTCAATGCGCCTAGTTAGGACATGACTTCACACGAAAGGCACAGGAATGGCACAACAGGGACCATGGGGCGGCGGCAACGGCGGTGGCGATGACGACCGGCCGGCCCGTCCGCAGGCCCCGAAACCCGATCGGGGTGGGCCTCAGCGTCCCTGGGGGCAACCGGGACCCGACCAGCAGCCTCCGAACGGCGGCAAGCGCCCCGAGCAGATCCCCGAGATCGAGGAGCTGATGCGCAAGGGCCAGGACCGCCTGCGCGTGCTGATGGGCGGGCGCGACGGCACCCCCCGGACGGGTGGGCCGCGCGGTCCGCGCCGCCAGTTGCCCAGCATGGACCGCGGCAAATGGGGCATCGCCGCCCTTGTCGCGGTGGCCCTTTGGGGATTTGCCAGCATCTACCAGGTGGACACCTCGGAGAAATCGGTCGAGCTTCTGTTCGGGCGTCCCTATGCCGTGCGCGATGACGGTCTGAACTTTGCGCCCTGGCCCTTCGTCACCTACCAGATCGTCGGCGTGACCCGCGAACGGACCATTGACATCGGCACCGGCCGGGACCCGATGGACAGCGGCCTGATGCTGACCCGCGACCAGAACATCGTGGACCTGACCTACCAGGTGGTCTGGAACGTGTCGAACCCGGAACAATACCTGTTCAACCTTGCCGATCCCGAGGGCACGATCCGCGCCGTGGCCGAAAGCGCCATGCGCGACATCGTGGCCCGCAGCGAGCTTTCGCCGATCCTGAACCGCGACCGCGGCGTGATCGCCCGCGACCTGGAACTGGCGATCCAGGCGACGCTGGACAGCTATCAGGCCGGCATCAACGTGGTGCGGGTGAACCTCGGCCGCGCCGACCCGCCCGCCGAGGTCATCGACAGCTTCCGCGAGGTGCAGGCCGCCCAGCAGGAACGCGACCGGCTGGAAAAAGAGGCCGACGCCTATGCCAACCGCGTGCTGGCCGCCGCCCGAGGCGAGGCCGCGGCGCTGGTCGAACAGTCCGAGGCCTACCGCGCCCAGGCCGTCAACGCGGCGCAGGGTGAGGCCGCGCGCTTCACCTCGGTCTATGACGAATATGTCAAGGCGCCCGAGGTGACCCGGCGCCGGATGTATCTGGAAACCATGGAGCGTGTCCTGGGCAACGTGGACAAGGTGCTGATCGACGGCGAGGCGGGGCAGGGCGTCGTGCCCTATCTGCCGCTGGATCAGCTTCGCAGCGGGCCGCCGCCCGCCGCCCGCAGCGGCACCAGCGACGTCAACGCCGCGAACAGCGGGGCCGCCAGCAACACGACCATCGCAACCGCGCCGACGGGGGGCAACTGATGCGCCGCACCTTATCCATCCTTGCCCTGCCGCTGGTCGTCGTCGTGGCGGTCCTTGTCATGGCCTCGATCTACATCGTAGACGTGCGTGAAAAGGCACTGGTCCTGCGCTTCGGCGAGGTCGTGACGGTCCGCGAGGAACCGGGCCTCGGCGTCAAGCTGCCGGTCATCGACCGCGTGGTGCGCTATGACGCCCGCATCCTCGGCCTTCAGACCGAGCCGATGGAGGTCACGCCGCTGGACGACCGCCGCCTCGTGGTGGACGCATTCGCCCGCTGGCAGATCGCCGACGCCGTCACCTTCCGCCGCGCGGTGGGCGAGGGCGGGATCGAGTTTGCCCAGCAGCGGCTTGGCGGCATCATGACCAACGCCATCCGCGGCGTGCTGGGGGCGGTCCCCTCGACCACGGTGCTGTCGGACGACCGGACCGCGCTGATGGCGCAGATCCGCGATGCTGCCCGGAACGAGGCGAATTCGCTTGGCATCCAGATCATCGACGTGCGCCTGACCCGCACCGACCTGCCGGAACAGAACCTTGCCGCCACTTATGCCCGGATGCGGGCGGAACGGGAACGCGAGGCCGCCGACGAGATCGCGCGGGGCGGCGAAGCCGCGCAGCGTGTCCGCGCCACCGCAGACCGGACGGTGGTGGAATTGACCTCGGACGCGCGCCGCAAGGCCGAGATCGTCCGCGGCGAGGCCGACGCCCAGCGGAACGCCATCTACGCCGAGGCCTTCGGTCGCGACCCCGAGTTCTTCGCCTTCACGCGGTCCATGACCGCCTATGAGCGGGCGCTGCAGCAGGGCAACAGCTCGATCGTGATGAACCCGACCGGCGAGTTCTTCGCCTATCTCGGCACCGGCGCGGACAGCGGCATCAACCCGGTGGCGGTTCCTGACGAGGTCTCGGCTGCGGTTCCGCCGGATGCCCCGTCGTCCCGCGAGGTGGCCGAGGAAGCCGCGGCCCAAGCCGCCGCCGCCGCCGCCGAGGCCGAGGCCGCCGCCGAGGCTGCCCTGAGCCTCAGCGAGACCGAGGCCGTCGAGGGTGCCGAACAGCCCGTGGGCGGCGATCCCGTCCAGCCGGAAACCGCCCCGAGCGGCGATGCCCTGACGGGCGCGGCGGCTGTTGACCCCGCGGCAGCCCCTCCGGCGCTTGGCGAGGCGCCCGATGCGGCGGCAGTGCCGTCCGGGGAAGCGGTCCTGCCCCCGGCCGGGGTCACGACGCAGACCGTGCCGGTCGAACCCGCACCAGCCGGGAACTGATCCGGCGCAGGCTTGTTGACGAAAGGCGCGGCCTGTCCCGGTCGCGCCTTTTCGCATTTTCCGGGAGAGGTCTGGAAATCCCCGTCAAGCCTATTCGCCAGTCACAGGGAAATGACGGAAAGATGTGTTGCGAGCCGGCAACGCCTGACCCCATATCCGGCCAGATCCCCGCGGCCGGTCGGGGACCGCATGAACCGGTCAAGTCATGGAGATCATGGATGAGTTTCAATCCTCTGAAGGTCCGGCTCGGGCTGACAGCCTCGGCCGTGGCGCTGTCGCTGGCCCTTGCCCCCGCCATTGCCCAGCAGGCCGAACCCGCGCCCGAGACCCTTCAGGACCAGCAGGTCACGCCGGCGCAGGCGCAGCCGTCCGAGACCCCCGAGACCACGACCGTCCCCGGCGAGGCGATGACGGGCGAGGTGCCGCAGGCCCCGGACGCGGCCACGCCGCAGGGGGAACAGGTCGCCGCGACCCCCGGCGTCATGCCCCAAAGCTTTGCCGACATCGTCGAGCAGGTCAGCCCGGCCGTCGTCAACATCACCACCACCGCGATCGTGTCGCGGCCCGTCAACCAGTTCCCCGGCCTTCCCCCGGGCAGCCCCTTCTCGGACCTGTTCCGCGACTTCGGCATCCCCGGCCCCGGCGGCCCCGGTTCGCCCTTTGGCGACGGGCCGCAGATGCAGCAGCGGTCGAACGCGCTGGGATCGGGCTTCGTGGTGTCCTCGGACGGGCTGATCGTCACCAACAACCACGTGATCGATGGTGCCGACGAGATCGAGATCGAGTTCTATTCCGGCGCGCGCCTGCCCGCGACGCTGGTCGGGACCGACCCCACCACCGACATCGCCGTGCTGAAGGTCGAGGCGGAAAACCCGCTGCCCTTCGTCAGTTTCGGCGACAGCGACGCCGCGCGGGTGGGCGACTGGGTGCTGGCGCTGGGGAACCCGCTGGGGCAGGGCTTTTCCGCCACCACCGGCATCGTCTCGGCGAAAAGCCGGGCGCTGACGGGCACCTATGACGACTTCATCCAGACCGATGCGGCGATCAACCGGGGCAACTCGGGCGGGCCGCTGTTCAACCTGCAGGGCGAGGTGATCGGCGTGAACACCGCCATCCTGTCGCCCAGCGGCGGCTCGATCGGGATCGGCTTCTCGATGGCGTCGAACGTCGTCAAGGGCGTCGTGGACCAATTGCAGGAATATGGCGAAACCCGGCGCGGCTGGCTGGGCGTCAAGATCCAGGACGTCAGCCCCGACATCGCGGAATCGCTGGGGCTTGCATCCGAGGCGGGCGCGATGGTCACGGACGTTCCGCCTGGCCCGGCCGCCGATGCGGGCATCCAGGCCGGCGATGTCATCACCGCCTTTGCCGGCGGCGAGGTCGAGGACACCCGCGATCTCGTCCGCCGCGTGGCCGCGGCCCCGGTCGGCGAGGCGGTGGACGTGACCGTGATGCGCGACGGCGAGCCGGTGACGCTGCAGATCACGCTGGGCCGGCGCGAGCTTGCCGATGCGGATGGCACGGGCCAGCGGCCGGACGGCGGCGGGCCGCAGGGAACGACCAGCCAGGTTCTGGGGATGACGCTTGCGCCGATGACGCCGGAACTCGCGGCGCGGATGCAGATGCCGGAAGGCACGAGCGGGCTTGTCGTGCAGGACATCGACGCGGCCAGCGACGCCTCGGCCAAGGGGCTGCGCACGGGCGATCTGATCGTCGAGGCGGGCCAGCAGCCGGTCGCGAGCGTGGCCGACCTGAACGCCCGCATCACCGAGGCGCGCGAGGCCGGGCGTCAATCCGTGCTGGTGCTGATCCGCCGCGAAGGCGAGCCGCGCTTCGTCGCCCTGTCGATCGAAGAGTAACCGAGCCCTCATGAACCGAAAAGAGGCGCCAAAGGGCGCCTCTTTTGCATTGCGGGTGCAGGCTTACTGGCTTGCGCCGACAAGGCCCTGCAGCTCGGTGAAACCGGCCGTGAAGCCGGTCAGCGACACCGTTAGGTCCACCATGTTTTCTTCGGGCTCGCCGCCGAAGGGCAGCAGCGTCACGGTCGCGGTGCTGCCGCGCTTGAGCAGGTTCAGTTCGTCCTCGGTCATCCCCAGCCGCGAGACGCAGCCGATCGCGGCGCAGACGATGAAGGGATAGCGGTTGGCCTCGCCCGAGCCGATCTGCAGACCCATGCCCGCCTGAAGGTCGGTTTCCAGGGGTGCCACGAAGTTCAGGACCGCCGCTGCCTCGCCGCTGAAGGGGATCACGGAAAGCTCGGCCACGGGGGTTTCCCGTTCGTCGCGCAGCAACTGGTAAAGCTCGCAGGGGTCCTTGCCGTCAGGGGTTCTCAGGCAGCGCAACTGCCAGTCGCCATGGGTCGCCTTGGCGTAATAGCTGCCGACCTGGTCCTGAGCTGCGGCAGCCTGTCCCTCGGCCGGTGCTTCTGTTTCCGCAGGCGTCCCGGCGGGCGCGGGCGCGGCCCCGGTTTCGGCCTGCGGCGGCGCTGCATCCGCGGCAGGGGCCGGGGCGTCGGCGGTCTCGGCGGGCGCAGTGACGGGGGGCGGGGTCTGTTCGGCGGCTTCCTGTGCATGGGCGGCGGCGAAGGGCGCCACCGCGATCAGGGCCGCCAGCACGGCAGAGGAGGTGCGAGCCATATGGTATCCTTTCGGCTGAACGCGGCGGCCCTGTTAGCACGGGCGCAGGCCCTTGTCAGCGGCAGCCGACCCCTGTGACAGGTCAAGCAAAAGAGATAGGGGAACGACTCCGAAGCTTCGTTCCCCCTCCGTCCCTGTCAGACTGGCGGCTTATTGCCCGGGACCTTAGGGGCAGCCGCAACGAGCGTCAATTAACCGGAAAAGACAGGTGACAACCGCCGGAAAACCATTGCAGGGCAGCACCGGGCCTGCTGGCGAGAGTGGACAAATCAGCTATGCTCGGCGCAACCCAGCCGCCAGAGGATTGCCGTGACCGACCTGCCAACCCCTTCGGCCCCAGCCTTGTCGCACCGCATCGTCGATCACGATTCCGGGACCGTTTTCGTCGGTGGCGGGGGGCCCGGTCATGCGCAGCCGCAGGCAATGCTGCTGCGGCAGGCCAACCGGCACGGGCTGATCGCGGGCGCGACCGGCACCGGCAAGACGGTCACGCTGCAGACGCTGGCCGAAGCCATGTCGCTGGCGGGCGTCCCGGTGCTGCTGGCGGACGTCAAGGGCGACCTTGCCGGCATGGCGATGCCCGGCGGCGCCGACCCGAATCTTGCCGACGGCTTCATCACGCGCGCCGCACAGATCGGGGCGCCGCTGGACTACCAGTCCTTTCCCGTCACCTTCTGGGACATCTGGGGCGAGCAGGGCCATCCCGTCCGCACCACGCCCGCCGAGATGGGGCCGCTGCTGCTGTCGCGCCTGCTGGACCTGACGCCGGCGCAGGAGGGCGTGCTGAACATCGCCTTCCGGCTCGCCGACGAGGAGGCCCTGGCGCTGGCCGACCTCAAGGATCTGCGGGCGATGCTGGTCTGGGTGGGGCAGAACGCCCGCGACCTGAGCCTGCGCTATGGCAATGTCCCGGCGGCCTCGGTCGGCGCGATCCAGCGCGCCCTGCTGGTGCTGGAGGAGCAGGGCGGCGACCGCCTGTTCGGGGAACCGGCACTTGAGCTTTCCGACCTGATGCGGCTGGACGCATCGGGCAGGGGGGTCGTCAACATCCTTGCCGCCGACCGGCTGATGCGCTCGCCCCGGTTGTATGCGACCTTCCTGCTGTGGCTGCTGTCGGAACTGTTCGAGCAACTGCCCGAGGTGGGCGACCCGGAAAAGCCCCGGCTCGCGTTTTTCTTCGACGAGGCGCATCTGCTGTTCGACGATGCGCCTGAGGCGCTGGTGGACAAGATCGAGCAGGTGGCGCGCCTGATCCGGTCCAAGGGGGTCAGCGTCTGGTTCATCACCCAGAATCCTGCCGACCTGCCCGATGCGGTCCTGGGCCAGCTTGGCAACCGCGTGCAGCACGCGTTGCGCGCCTTCACCGCCCGCGACCAGAAGGCGCTGCGGATGGCGGCAGAAACCTATCGCCCGAACCCCGCCTTCGACACCGCCGATGCGATCCGCCATGTCGGCACGGGCGAGGCGGTCACGTCCTTTCTTGACGCAAAGGGCGCGCCGGGCATCGTCGAGCGGACACTGATCCGCCCGCCGCTGTCAAGGCTCGGGCCGATTCCCGAAGCCGAGCGGGCGCGGATCGTCCGGCTCGGCCCGCTGGGGCTGAAATACGGGCAGGTCATCGACCGCGACTCGGCCCATGAAATCCTGGCGCGGCGCGCGGCCGAGGCGGCCGGGCAGGCCGCCGCCGCCGAACAGGCGCGGGCCGATGCCGACCTGTTCACCATTCCCACCGGCAAGGCGGGACGCGGCCGGCGCTATCAGCCGGGCCTGCAGGCCGGAACGCGCAATACGGCACCGGGCCGCCGGGGCGACACGATGATCGAGGCTTTCGGCAAAAGCATGGCCCGGCAGATCGGCGCCAAGACCGGGCAGGCGATCGCCCGCGGCATCCTGGGAACCATGTTCCGGGGGCGCTGAACGCTTCAGCCGATTGCACGCAGCCGGGGGCCGTCGGCGCAGGACAGCCGCGACTCGGCCAGGATCGCGATCATCAGCATGACATGCTGGTGCATGTCGTAATCCGCCGCACCCTCCTGCCGGGCCATGTTCATCCTGTCCTCGTCGGCCCGCAGCCGCGCCAGCGCCTTGCCAGGCGGGGGCAGGATCTCGCACCGCAGCGTGCGGCGCAGGTCGCGGTCGCGCCGCCACTGCGGCTGGCCCGCGACGGCCGCGCGGATCAGCGCGGCGGGGCGGCGCAACCGGGGCAGGACCGGCTGCGCGGGGAAGGCGAGGACGTTCGACATCAGGCTCATCGGATACTCCGGGCGTCAGGTGATGGCGCAAGTCTTGCCTCAATCCATCCCCTGTTGCGTCAACGCCCGCTGCACCGTCCGCCTTGGTTAACGATCTTTAGGAAATCTTAGCCATTCGTCACCGATGTGATGACCACCTGTCTTTTTGGACAGGTTCCAGACCCAAGGCCGCGGTCGGCCTAAGGATGACAAGGGACAGATTGCAATGACGATACTGACGGGTGATTTCGCCGACGCTGCCGCCATCTCGTCGCGACCCTGCGGCGGGCTGCCGTCCGAAGCGACACCGGCGATCCCCGCAGCGCCTGCCGCGGATGCCGCAGAACCGGCCGGGGCGCCGCCTTCGGTCCTGCCCGACGATGCGCGGCTGTACCTGCGCCATGTCGAAGGGGGCGAAACGATCCGCGCGCTGGCGCGGGAAACCGGCTGCCATCCCTCGACGATCCTGCGCCGCATCCGCAGGTTCGAGAACCGTCGCGACGACCCCTTGGTGGACCGTGCGGTCGAGCGGGGGGGACGCGACACGCAGGCCGACCGCACCGAACTGCGCCGCGTGCTGCGGCGGCTGGCCGAGCCGGGGGCGGTGCTGGCCGTGGCCGCAGGGATGGAAAAGGCCATTGTCACCCGCGCCGACATCCGCACCGCCGTGCTGGATCGCACGGTGGCAGAACTGCTTGCCCTGCGCGGCTGGGTGGCGATCGTGGCGCAGGGGCGCATTTCCCGCCATGCCATCACGGCGGCGGGACGGGCGGCGCTGAAGGCGATGGCGACGGGCGGCACCGCCGGCCTGCCGCCGCCCTCGGATTTCGACGATGCCGCGCGGGTCGATCCAGCCCCTGCCGGCATGGCCGAGGCTGCGGCCCCCTTCGAGGGCGCCGATTCCGGTCCCCGGGCGGCGCAGGCCCACCGCATCATGGAAGATCGCGTCCTCGACGACCCCGACGGCAGCGGGCCGCGCCGGATGCGGGTGAACATCGCGGAAAGCCCGCTGCATGTCATGGCGCGCCGGCGGGATGCCAATGGCCAGCCGTTCCTTGACAACGGCATGGTGGTGGCGGGCGAACGCCTGCGCGAGGATTTCGAACTGGCGCAGATGGGCGTGCGCGTGGCCCAGAACTGGGATGGCTTCATGACCGCGGGCATCGACGCGAGCTATGTGCCCGGCGCAGGTGGCGGCGGGTCCGAGGTGGCACGGCGGCGCGTGGCCGAGGCGCTGCGCGAGCTTGGCCCCGGCATGGGCGACCTCGTGCTGCGGATCTGCTGCTTCCTGGAAGGGATCGAGATGACCGAGCGCCGTCTCGGCTGGCCCGCCCGGTCGGGCAAGGTCGTCCTGCGGCTGGCCCTGATGCGGCTGGAACGGCATTACCGGGAACGCTACGGCAAGTTCGGGCCGCTGATCGGATGACCTGTTTCCGCCAGCCGGGAAGGGCGGTTGATCCGGTGCGCGGAAGGGATTACCTCGGGAAGCAACGGCCCTTCGGCCCTTGACCCCCGAGGTTTTTGCGATGTCCGACGCCCCCCCGGTCCTGCGCCATCCCGAAAAGGCACATCGCCCCGATCAGGACCAGCCCAAGAAGCCCTCGTGGATTCGCGTCAAGGCGCCGGTCAGCCAGGGTTACAAGGACACCCGCGACATCCTGCGCACGAACCGCCTGTCCACCGTCTGCGAGGAAGCCGGCTGCCCCAACGTCGGCGAGTGCTGGAGCCAAGGCCACGCCACCATGATGATCATGGGCGAGATCTGCACCCGCGGCTGTTCCTTCTGCAACGTGACCACCGGCAAGCCCGACGCGCTGGACGTGTTCGAACCGGGCCGCGTCGCCCATGCCGTCGCGACCCTCGGCCTGAAGCACGTCGTCATCACCAGCGTCGATCGCGACGACCTGGAGGACGGCGGCGCCGATCACTTCGCCCAGACGATCCGGGCGATCCGCCACCGCTCGCCGGGGTCCACCATCGAGGTGCTGACCCCGGACTTCCTGAAGGCGAAACCCGGCGCGCTGGAAACCGTTGTCGCGGCGCGGCCCGACGTCTTCAACCACAACCTCGAAACAGTGCCGGGGCTGTATCCGACCGTCAGGCCGGGGGCGCGCTATTTCGCCTCGCTGCGGCTCTTGCAGCGTGTCAAGGAACTCGACCCGGCGATGTTCACCAAGTCCGGCATCATGGTGGGCCTGGGCGAGGACCGGCAGGGAGTCCTGCAGGTCATGGACGATATGCGGGCGGCCGACATCGACTTCATCACCATCGGGCAATACCTGCAGCCGACGCCCAAGCATCACCGCCTCGACCGCTTCGTCACGCCCGAGGAATTCGGGGGCTACGAGAAGGCCGCTTGGGGCAAGGGCTTCCTGATGGTCTCGGCCACACCGCTGACACGGTCCTCCTATCACGCGGGTGACGATTTCGCCCGGCTGCGGGCGGCGCGGGAGGCGAAGCTCGCGGGCGCCTGAGTCGCTTGCGTCGGCCTGCGCGCCGGTTTATCGCTGGCCTGCGTGCCCGAGTGGCGGAATGGTAGACGCAGCGGATTCAAAATCCGCCATCCGCAAGGATATGTCGGTTCGAGTCCGACCTCGGGTACCATCCATCCTGATCCGATGACCATCCCGCCGCAGGCGGGCATTTAACATTTTTTAAATCACCCTGCATCTTCTGTCGTGCGTTGAGGCGCGAGGCCATCGGTCATCAGCCGGCCTCTGTCCTGCCACAAAGAGGAATCGACAGATGTTTCTTCGCGTCGACAAGTTGCAAGTCGAGTTGCCTGCGCCCGCCCGCCAGGACCCGAACGCCGCTGCTGCCCTGCAGGAACTGCTGGGCGGCAAGTACGGCGAGATGTCCACGTTGGGCAACTATCTGTTCCAGAGCTTCAACTTCCGGTCCAAGAACAAGCTGCGTCCGTTCTATGAACTGGTCGCCGCGATCACGGCCGAAGAACTGGGCCACGTCGAGCTGGTCTCGAACGGGGTGGCGATGCTGGCCAACGGACCCGACAAGCCGGGCGGGGACGAAGGCGACGGGGGCGACATCTCGAACGCGCCCTTCGAGGCGATGAAGGACATCCGCTCGGCTGCGTCCTTCTTCAGCCATGCGGGCGGCGCGGTTCCGGTCAACTCGAACTCGATGTCCTGGAACGCGGACATGGTGACGACCACGGGTAACGTCATCGTGGACCTGCTGCACAATTTCCATCTGGAATGCGGCGCGCGATTGCACAAGCTGCGAGTCTATGAATCGCTGACCGAGGCGAACGTCACCGGGCGCGAGGTCTGCGGCTACCTGCTGGTGCGCGGCGGCGTCCATGCCCATGCCTACGGGCTGGCGCTGAAGCGGCTGACGGGCGTGGATATCCACCAGATGCTGCCGACGCCGAACATCCCCACCGACAAGGTGCCCGAGGCGCGCAAATACCTGCAGGCCGGCGCGCATCGGCGGCTTTATACTTTCTCGCCGGGCGACTATCAGGCGATCGCCGGGGTCTGGAGCGGCGAGGCGCTGCCCGACGATCCGCCCGGCCCGCTGGAGGTGATCGAGGGGATGCCCGAGGGCGGCAAGATCCACC
>NZ_JAUNPC010000160.1 GCF_030536915.1 Paracoccus sp. (in: a-proteobacteria) | reverse complement strand
CGGGGCCTTCCTGGGCGTTCCGCCGCATGTTCGTCAGGTCGTTGAGCGTGCCCAGCGCGTCCTGCATCTTTGCCATGCGGCGCACCATCTCGGCCTCGGGCCTGCCGGGCCAGAGCGGGCCGAAGAACTCGGACAGGTAGCGCATGTCCTTGGCCCGCTTGCGGAAATCATGCAGGTCATCTTCGGACAAGCGGCCCAGGTCGTTGCCGAAGGCCAGCATCTCGGTCCAGGCGACCTGCAGCGCGCGCGAGGCGATCACCTGCACCGAGGCTTCGGCCAGCCGCCGCCGCCGTCCGCCACGGACCAGCCTGGACCCGTCCAGCAGCCGCGCCACCTCGTCCGACAGCGGCACCCAGGCATCGTCCCGCAGCTCGGCCCGCAGCGCCTTGCGCAGGTCCGCCGCCTGCCGCGCGGCCTCGTCGCCCGCGGGGGTGCCGGCCAGTTCCCCGGCATGGACATCGGCGTCGCGCAACGGCCCCAGGCGGCGGAAGCGTTCGGCCAGCACCGCTTCCAGCCGCCCGCCCGCATCCGGCGACAGCATGTCCGCGAATCCCCGCACGGTTGATCGCATCCGCCGCAGCGCCACGCGGGCGCGATGCACTGCCTCGGGGTCGTCCGAGGTCAGGATCGGTTCGATCTGGGCGTCGTGGGTCGCGGCCCCCTGCTCGATCAGGCGGCGGAACGCCTGCAGGCCGCTCATCTTCGCCGCCAAAGCCTTCGATTTTCTGCCTGCCGTCTTTCTGGCCGCCATGCCCGTCACCTTTCCCGTGCCTGGAACCGCCTTGCCGCAAAGCGTAGCCGCAATCGCGCGGGCGGCAAGGGACCGTCGCCGGGAAGGCATGGTTCCGGGCCGCGGACCTATACAGCCGCGCGCCCCGGCGCTATCGCTTGCCCGGAAGACGCAGGGACCGCCCTGCCGGATGGTGGCGGAGGGACCTGTGATATTCTGCGAATTCGGCCCCAAGAACCGCCCCGCGCTGTTTCGTGGCCCGTATGCGCTGGTCACGGCCGACAGCGCGGCCGAGGTCGGCCCGGCGCTGGAACGCCTTGACCGCGCGCGCCGTGCGGGCCGGTGGATCGCCGGCTGGATCGCCTACGAGGCCGGCTATGCGCTGGAGGAGCGGCTGCTGCCGCTGATGCCGCAGGCAGAAGGCCCGCTGCTGGCCTTCGGGATCTTCGACGAACCCGAGGATGCCGGCCTGCCCCTGCCGGACGAACGGGTCCGGCTGTCGCCTTTCCGCCCGCTGATCTCTCGGGCCGGGTATGATGCGGCCTTTGCCAGGGTGCAGGATTATATCCGCGCTGGCGACTGCTATCAGGTCAACCTGACCTTTCCCTTGGAAAGCCGGTTGGAAAGCGGCTCGGCCCTCAAGCTTTTCCATGCGCTGCAGCAGCTTCAGCCGGTCGGCTTCGGCGCCTTCGCCGATCTGGGCGGGCCTGCGATCGTTTCGCGCTCGCCCGAGCTTTTCGTGCGGCTGGATGCCGAGGGGCTGATCGAGACGCGACCGATGAAGGGCACGGCGCCGCGTGACCCTGACCCTGCGCACGATGCCGAACTGGCGGCGGCGCTGGCGGCATCTGAAAAGAACCAGGCCGAGAACCTGATGATCGTGGACCTGCTGCGCAACGACATCGGCCGGATCAGCCGCATCGGGTCCGTCCGCGTGCCGGAACTGTTCGCCGTCGACAGCTTCGCCACCGTCCACCAGATGAGCTCGCGCGTGACCGGCCGACTAGCCGCGCCCGCCAGCCTGCCCGCGCTGATGCGGGCGCTGTTCCCCTGTGGCTCGATCACCGGCGCCCCCAAGATCCGCGCGATGGAGATCATCCGCGAACTCGAGCCCTTCCCGCGCGGCGCCTATTGCGGCAGCCTCGGCTGGATGGCGCCGGATGGCTCGGGCTGCTTTTCGGTCGCGATCCGCACCCTGTCGGTCTGGCCGGGGGGCCGCGTGACGCTGAACGTGGGCGGCGGCGTGGTCGACGATTCCACCGCCACCGAGGAATGGGAGGAGGCGCTGTGGAAGACCCGCTTCGCGCTGCCGCTGACGACACCGGGCTGAGGCTGATCGAGACGGCGCTGTGGGACGGCACGGCCTGCCCGCGCATCGGGAGGCATCTGGCGCGGCTTGCGGCCAGCGCCGTGGCGCTGGGCTGGCCCTGCGATGCGGATGCGGCCCGTGCCGCGCTGACCGGCGACGCCGGGACGCCCGCGCGGCTGCGGCTGACGCTGGACCGCAAAGGGGTGCTGGAGGTGACGCGCCATCCCCTGCCGCCCTCGCCGGCGAAATGGCGGCTGGGGCTGGCCCCGGCGCGGCTGAATTCGTCGGACCCCTGGCTGCGGCACAAGACCACGCGCCGGGCGATCTATGACAACGCCCGCGCGGCGATGCCCGAGGGCTTGGACGAACTGCTGTTCCTGAACGAGCGCGGAGAGGTCTGCGACGGCACCATCACGACCCTGTTCTTCGACCGGGGCGCGGGGATGCGGACGCCGCCCCTGTCCAGCGGGCTGCTGGCCGGGGTGCTGCGCGCGGAACTGCTGGACAGCGGGCGATGCCACCAGGAAAGGCTGCTGGCCGGGGACATGCCGCGCGTCCGCCTGTGGGTCGGGAATGCCCTGCGCGGTCTGATGCCGGCAGTCTGGCGGGGCTGAGACCACCTCCGCCGCGAGCCAGCCGGCCAGAGGAAAAGGGCAGGGCATCCGCCCCGCCCCAAGGCTTGTTCAATCGCTGCGGTCCCGCGTTAGGGATCGATGGCGCCAGCCTTACTGCCCGCCATGCGTCACCCGGTAGATCGTGCCATTGGCGTCGTCGCTGACCAGCAGGTTGCCATCGGGCAGGACGGCGATGCCGGTCGGGCGGCCCCAGACCTCGGCCTCGTTCAGCACGAAGCCGGTCATGAAGTCCTCGTAGACGCCGGTGGGCCTGCCGTCCTCCATCAGCGCGCGGACGACCTTGTAGCCGGTGCGGTTCTCGCGGTTCCACGACCCCCGCATGGTCGCGTAGATGCCGTGATAGTCCTCGGGGAAGGCGTCGGCGTCCTGGAAGACAAGCTGCATGGTCGAGGAATGGGCCTGCAGCAGCACCCCGGGGGTGACGGCCTTGTCGGCCAGGTCGGGGCGCTCGCCCGCATGGGCGGGGTCCTCGCCCGCGCCCGCGTAATACCAGGGCCAGCCGTAGAAGCCGCCGTCCT
>NZ_JAUNPC010000066.1 GCF_030536915.1 Paracoccus sp. (in: a-proteobacteria) | reverse complement strand
GATGCGCGCCATCCGCGGCGGGCGGATCAGCATGGTCATGCAGGACCCCAAGTTCAGCCTGAACCCCGTCATGCGCGTCGGCCCCCAGATCATGGAGGCTTACCGCCTGCACGCCGGCGGCGGGCGCGCTGCCGCCCGCGCCAAGGCGCTGGAGATGCTGGCTGCCGTGCAGATCCGCGACCCCGAGCGGGTCTTCGACCTTTACCCGCACGAGGTTTCGGGCGGCATGGGCCAGCGCATCATGATCGCCATGATGCTGGCCCCTGACCCGGAAATCCTGATCGCCGACGAGCCGACCAGCGCACTGGACGTGTCCGTCCGGGCCGAGGTCCTGAACATCATGGACGCGCTGGTGCGCGACCGTGGCATGGGCCTGATCTTCATCAGTCACGACCTGAACCTCGTGGCCCAGTTCTGCGACCGTGTCCTGATCATGTATGCCGGCCGCGTGGTCGAGAAACTGCCCGCGCGCGACCTGCACGCCGCCCGCCACCCCTATACCCGCGGGCTGCTGAACAGCCTGCCCCGGCTGGATGCGCCGGTGGACCGGCTGGCCGTGCTGGAACGGCAGGAGGACTGGCGGACCGAGGCGCTGGACGCATCCATGCTGGACGCGCAGCCAGGGGGCCTGCGATGACGCCGATGCTGGAGGTGCAGGGCCTCGACGTCTGGTTCGGCCCCGCCCATGACCAAGTGACGGCGGTGCAGGGGGCAAGCTTTGCCGTGGCGCCGGGGGAAAGCTTCGGCCTCGTGGGCGAAAGCGGGTCGGGGAAATCGACGATCCTGCGGGCGGTGGCGGGGCTGATCCCCGGCTGGTCGGGGCGCATCGCGGTGGACGGCAGGGCGGTGTCGGGGATGCGCCGTGACCAGGCGTTCAAGAAGACCGTGCAGATGGTCTTCCAAGACCCCTATGCCAGCCTGCACCCGCGCCATTCGGTGGATCGTGTCCTGTCCGAGACGCTGGCCCTGCAGGGCCTTGGCGACGTGGACCGTCGCATCACCCGGCTGCTGGAGGACGTGGGCCTCGGCCGCGGCTTCCGCTTCCGCTATCCGCACCAGCTTTCGGGCGGGCAGCGCCAGCGCGTCGCCATCGCCCGCGCCCTGGCCGCCGAGCCGCGCCTGCTGCTGCTGGACGAGCCCACCAGCGCGCTGGACGTCAGCGTGCAGGCCGAGATCCTGAATCTGCTCAAGGAGCTGCGGGCCGAGCATCGCCTGACCTACGTGATGGTCAGCCATGATCTGGCCGTGGTGGCCCATATGTGCGACCGGCTGGCGGTGATGCAGGCGGGCCGCATCGTCGAGATCATGGATGCCGCCACCCTGCGCGCAGGCAACCCGCGCGAGGCCTATTCCCGCGCGCTGATCGCCGCCTCGACCTGGCAGCGGTGAACCCGGCGGCGACAGGGACGGCCGTTTCCCCGGTCACGTTCGCTCCATGGTCTAGGTAAAGGTGCCCCCTTCAAACCCGCGCGCTGCGGTCACGCGCGCCAGAAGGCCGGCCTGAGAATACGCGCCACCCGGATGCGGCTGGCCTCGAAAAGCATGATCTTTCCGCGCAGAGGCCAGGAAAAGCGGACAGCGGCCGCAAGCCGGACGCGCCGCGCCTCTTGTTCCATCAGCGCCTGGATGTCGGAAATCTTCTCGCCGCGGCGAAGATGGAACCATTCGGTGCCCCGAGGCGAACTGCGGCGGCGGAAAAAGCGCCAGCCGCGCCGCATCCGGCGCAACAGCCGCTGTTCCAGCACATAGGCGTGCGGCATGGTCACGGAACAGACGATCCTGAGCTTGCCGTCGCCCGGCCGCTGCAATTCGCGCCGGCGTTCAAGCGTGCGCCGGCTGGTGAAGCCCAGCTTGAACAGCGTGGGATCATTGTCAGGCTGCATCAGGTAGACCGTGCCCGTCGCCGCCTTGAAGCGGAACCAGCCGATCCTGCTTGAACGGGCCACGGCGTTCTTGCTTTGTTTTTTCATTCTTGCCTGCTGGCTATCCGCGCCGCGGCCCGCGCGCAAGATCCCCGTCCGCTTCCTGATGCGTCACCGGCCCCTGCTGCCGGACCCGGCCCGGCTGCGAAGGCGTCGGAAGGCCCTCCGCACGCGGCGCCATCCGGCGGGCGATCGCCTTGCCAGCACCGGCGCCCGCGATTACCCTTCCCCCGAGCTTCTGGAATAGACCCTCGATGCGCCGTCGGCGCTCACGCCCGCGGTGGCGTATGATGGTCGAACCTGCGGGCGGCATCCGGCCGTCCGCGCCGTTCAGGCGCAGGCCCACCTCATCACGGAGAAACGACATGCATCGCCTGATCGGCGGCGCGCTCGCAGCCCTCGGCCTTGCGCTCGGCGGCATCGCGGCAAGCGCCCAGACCCCCACGCTTTATTTCTCGGCCATTCCCGACGACGACGAGACGCGCCTGATGGAGCGTTTCGGCAATGTCGCCGCCTACCTGTCCGAGCAGCTCGGCGTCGAGGTGCAGTATGTGCCGGTGAAAAGCTACGCCGCCTCGGTCACGGCCTTCCGCAACGACCAGATCCAGCTTGCCTGGTTCGGCGGCCTGTCGGGTGTGCAGGCGCGGCTGGCCGTCCCCGGCTCGCAGGCGCTGGCGCAGGGGACCGAGGACGGGGCCTTCGTGTCCTATTTCATCGCCCATGAAAGCACCGGCCTTGAGCCTTCCGGGGACTTCCCGCTGGCAGCCGAGGGGATGAGCTTCACCTTCGGCGCCCAGACCTCGACCTCGGGGCGGTTGATGCCCGAGTTCCACATCCGCGAGGAGACGGGCAAGGCGCCCGACGAGTTCTTCTCGCAGGTCGGCTTTTCGGGCGACCACGGGCAGACGCTGAGGCTCGTCTCGACCGGCGCCTATCAGGTCGGCGCGCTGAACTACACCGTTTATGACACGGCTGTGGCCGAAGGCGCGCCCGAGGTCGCGACCACCCGCGTCATCTGGAAGACCCCGCCCTATCCCGACTACAACTGGACCATCCGGGGCGATGCCGACGAACGCTTCGGCGAGGGATTTACCGAAAGGGTGAAGCAGGCGCTGATCGGCATGGATGACCCCGCGCTTCTCGCCTCGTTCCCGCGCGAAGGGTTCATCGAGGCCACGAACGACGACTATGCCCCGATCGAGGAAACGGGACGGGCCTTGGGCATCCTTGACTGACGGCCCGCCGATGCTGGCCTTCCGGGGCGAGACGCTCTCCTACGGACGTCAAACGGTCCTTTCGGGCGTGGACTTCACGCTGCGCCCGGGGGAACGGGTGGTGCTGCTGGGCCGCAGCGGGACGGGCAAGAGCACGCTGCTGAATGCAGCCTACGCCCGGCTGGCCGGAACCTTCCCGGACATCGCGCTGGTCCCGCAGGAACACGGGCTGGTCCCGCAGCTTTCCGTTTTTCACAACGTCTACATGGGCCGGCTGGACGCGCATGGCGCGGCCTACAACCTTGCCAACCTGGTCTGGCCCTTCCGGGCCGAGCGCCGGGCCGTTGCCCCCGTACTGGCGACCGTCGGGCTGGAGGGCTTGGGCCGCAAGAGGGTCGAAAGCCTGTCGGGCGGGCAGAAGCAGCGGACGGCCCTGGCCCGCGCGATCTTTCGCGGCGGCCGAGTGCTGATCGGGGACGAGCCGGTGTCCGCCGTGGACGAAAGGCAGGCCGTGGCGCTGGTCGAGGAACTCGGCCGCCGCTTCGGAACGATGCTGCTGGCGCTGCATGACGTGGCGCTGGCGCGGCGCATCGCCACCCGGCTTGTCGGCATCCGCGACGGCCGCATCTTCTTCGACCGCACGGCGGGTGATGTGTCGGACGGCGACATCCATGACCTTTACCGCGTCTGACGGCCGGGGGCCGCGCCTCGGGCGGGTCGGAACGGCGCTTGCCTTTGTCGCGCTGGCGCTGCTGCTGCTGCCTTTCGCGGACTTCCGCCTGGGCGGCCACGACCCCTGGGCCGAGTTGCGGCGGATGGGGGCGGGGCTTCTGTCGCCCGACTTTTCGTCGGTCGAGGCGCTGGGCCGCGCGGCGGTCCTGACCGTCGCCTTCGCCCTCTGCGGGGTCGCGGCGGGGGCGTCAGCGGGCTTCGTCCTGGCGCCCTTTTACCGGAATCCGCTGGTCCGCAACTTCTGCATCGCGATCCGCGCGATCCACGAGCTGTTCTGGGCGATCCTGCTGATGCAGGTCACGGGCCTTTCCGCCGCGACGGGGGTGCTGGCGATCGCCATCCCCTATGCCGGCATCTTCGCAAAGGTCTTTGCCGAATACCTGGACGAGGCCGATCCCCGGCCTGCCGCTGCCATGCCGCCCCGCGCAGACCCGATCTCGGTCCATTTCTACGCCCGCCTGCCGCTGGCGCTGCCCGAGTTCCGGACCTACCTGCTTTACCGCCTGGAATGCGGGCTGCGATCCAGCGCGGTCCTTGGCTTCATCGGCCTGCCGACGCTGGGCTTCGCGCTCGACACCTTCTTCCGGCAGGGAATGTATGGCGCGGTCGCCGCCGTCCTCATCGTCTATTACCTGCTGATCGGGACGATGCGGCTGTGGATGCGGCCGCTGCTGGCACCGCTCTATCTTCTGGCCGCGGTCGGCGTCATGGCCGCCATGCCGAGCCCGCCAATGGCCGCCGGCGCGCTCGGCCGTTTCCTGACCGAGGACATCCTGCCCGCGCCCCTGCGCAGCGGCGATGCGGGCGATCCCGAGACATGGGCGCGCCTTGGCGACTGGCTCTGGTCGCTGCTGGCCGGGCAGGCGCTGCCGGGGCTGGCGGCGACGATGATCGTGGCGCAACTGGCGCTGGTGGCGGCGGGCTTCGTCGCGCTGCTGGGCTTTCCGCTGATCGTCCGCCCGGTCTCGGGGCGGTTCGGAGCGGCGCTGGGCCATGTCTTTCTGGTCATCGCGCGTTCGACGCCCGAATACATGCTGGCCTATATCGCCCTTCAGGTCTTCGGCCCCTCGATGCTGCCCGCCGTGATCGCGCTGGGGCTGCACAACGGGGCGATCATCGCCCATCTGCTGGGCCGCCAGTCCGCCCATGTCCACGAAGCCCTGCGCCCCGACGCCCCCCGCGGCATCGTTCTTTACGCCTATGAGCTGCTGCCGCGGATCTACGGCTCGTTCATGGCGCTTTGCCTTTACAGGTGGGAGATCATCGTGCGGGAATCCGCGATCCTCGGCCTTCTGGGCATCCCGACGCTTGGCTTCTTCGTCGACCAGGCGATCCAGGAAATCCGCATCGACCGCGCCGTGGTGCTGCTGATCGTGACGATGCTGGCGACGGTGGCCATCGACCATGTGTCGCGACGCACAAGGGCCGCCATCGGCATCGACCCCGTCAAGGCACGAAAGGAACGGAAGGCCGCAGCCTCGACGGGCTGAAGGGCGCGGGGTGCCGGTGGTCCTGCGGCTTCGGGCGGTCGTGACCTGAACCGCCGCCATGTTGCCCTGGGGTCCGGCTGCCCCTGATGGCGGTCCTGTTCGGTCAACCCGGCTTCGGAAGGCGTCGGCATCCGCCCGGACGGCGGCACAGGGGCTTTGGAGAAGGTAACAGCCGCAGTCCTCAAGGACTGTTATCCCTGACAAGCCCCCCAGGTGGCCGGCTTCCAGATCCGGGCGGATAATGTCTGCCAGCCCGCGTGATCGGTGCCGTGCCGCAGATCCATCCGCGGGATTGCGCGGGCTGGATCGCCGCCGGTAATGCCGGCGGCAAGTCCGGGGCTGCAGACGGGTTGAAGCATGCGCCCAGCCGCCGCAACTCCTGGCCGATGGCGAGGTGGCGATGACCGCCGCCCGCAATGGGCGCATTTTCAACGCCACCGTGATCGAGGGCGAGTCCTTCGGGATCGCCTGGGCGCGACGGCCGGAATGCACTGCCCATTCCGGCGTCAGTCCTAATGCGGATAGGCCGAGGCATGATCCAGCAGCCTGTCGAAATAGCCCCGGCGATCGGCGAAGCGCCGGCAGATCGCCAGATGCCGCCAGAGGGAGATTTCGCGCATCCGCTCCAGTGCCGCTGGCGAGGGCAGCGGGCGGATGGCGGCATAACCGGCAAGGAAGGACGCGGCATGGACTCCATGGGCATCAAGCCGGGAATGGACGCGCAGGCCCAGTTCCTGCAGATGCGCGAGGAAGTTGCCGAGATCGATCGCAGGCTCTCCCCAAGCCGCCAGATCGAGATCCAGAAGCATGGTGCGTTCGGTCTGAACCAGCACCTGATCGGGGTAGAAGTCGCGGTGAAGAAGGACTGGTCCCGACAGGGGGCAGCCGTCGATCATCCGCTGCGCCTTTTCCATGATCCGCTGCAATGTCGGGCCGTGTCCGGGCTGCGCCGCCGCGACTTCGTCCAGGGCGCGGGACAGGACGCCCGCCTCATCCGCCATCGCCCAGCGTCGGCCGCATTCCACCGGGGCGGAATGAAGATGGGCCAAGGCGCTGCCGGTGGCGAAAAAGGCGCCCTCGTCATGACGCCGGGGATTGAGCATGTCTCCGGCAAGCAGGGGCATTGCCCAGAGCCCGAGTTCCGGGCTTGCGATCACGACCTCGGGCACCTCGACGTCCAAGGGGGGCGAGCCGTCGAACCCGGCGGCGCGCAGATCACGGTGCAGTTGGATGGTCCGCCGGTCCAGCCCCTTGCGCCGCATCTTGCCCAGAAGCGGCTGCGGCTCGGCCTCATAGCGGATCATGGCGCGGCGTCCGGGCTTGTGGCGGAAAAGCCGGGGCGGCGCGCCGGGCGTGTATCCGGCCTGCTGAAGCAGGGGGGCCATGGCGAGTGCGTGCAGCGCATCGGCCAAACCCGGCAGGGCCGGGTCGGGGGTCTGAAGAAGGGGGGCGGGCAGATCTGACAGGCCCTGCTCGATCCGGGTCAGCAGGTTTTCGGTCCGCTGGTCCCAGTCGGGGCGCTGGTGGCGGAAGTCCTCGGTCAGAAGCAGCGCGAGATGGCGCAGGCGCTGCGCCCCAAAGGACGGGGGCAGCGGCGCCTCTGCCGCATAGCCGTCGAGAAAGGCGGCGCGGGCCTCGGCAGCGGCCTCGGCGCTGATCGTCCCGTCCAGCAGGTCCTTGTCCAGCCGGGCAAGGAAGCAGCCGATGTCGCTGCCGCGATCACCGATGGCGCTGCGGTCCCAGTCGATCAGATGCGCCTTGTCGGGGTCGGCCAGCACCTGGTCGGCGCTGAAATCGCCGTGGATCAGGCCCGGCGTCACCGGCTGGGACAGCAGCGCGTGGCGCAGGCGCCGGTGCATCGCCTGCAGCGGGTCCTGCAACGCCGGCAGCAGGTTGGCGCAATCCGCGATGACCATCTCCACCGAGAACAGATCGTCCCTGCGCCCGGTCCGGGTCGGCATGGGAAGACCGGCGGCATGGACCTGCGCCAGCAACCGGCCGGCGCGGGTGAACTGCCCGCCCTCGGCTTGCCCGACCTGCAGCGTGCGGCCGTCCAGCCAGTCGGTCAGGATGACGCCGGATTTCGCATCGGCATGAAGCAGGCGCGGGCCGGTTTCAAGCTGAGACAGGGCGGCGGCGATCAGGGCATCTGCAAAACGCTCTCGCGCATGGATCTTGAGAAAGGCCACGGGCTTTCCCCTACGGTCCAGCCGGGCCACCAGCCGCCGCTGCGGCTTCAGCTTCAGCGGAACAAGCCCGTCCGCGTCGATCCCCGCCGCCTGCAGACCGGCGAGGAACATGGGCAGTTTCTCGGGGTCCAGCGCCTCGGAAAGCCCGCGCATCCGCTTGTCCGCCGCGGCGGGCATGACCTGCAGGGCAAGTTCTGGCAGCACGCGATGCGGCAGGCCGTCCCGATCGGGGCCGGGGCGAAGCTCCTCCACCCGGTCCATCGTGACTGCCTTGGCGACCAGCCAGTTGCCGCCGATGCGATAGGCCGCGACGCAGCTCGTCCCGCTTTTCAGGCGCAGGTAGTCCAGCCGCAAGGGGCCGCAGCCGAGCGCCTGCGCCAGCCGCTGCGTGTCCAGCATCAGGGCCAACCCCGGCAGGCTGCGTTCGCGGGCGATCAGGTCGTCGTTGGCGCGCATCAGTTCCTCCGTCTCGCCGGGGCGGCCTGCGCGGTCAGGCGGGCGAACAGCCCGCCTTGACCCAGAAGCTCGGCCGGGCGGCCGTCCTCGACCAGGTCGCCGCCTTCGAGGCACAGGATGCGGTCGCAGCGCGCGGCAAGGGTCAGGTCGTGGGTGATGATCAGCGTGGTGCGGCCGCGGGCCATGTCCATGATCGCCTCGATCACCGCCTGCTCGTTCTCTGCGTCGAGGCCCACGGTCGGCTCGTCCAGCACGAAGATCGGCGCGCGGCGCAGGCCCGCGCGGGCGATGGCGATGCGCTGGCGCTGGCCCGCCGACAGCGAGCCGCCGCGTTCGGCGAGCGGGGTGTCGTAGCCCTCGGGCAGCGCGGCGATGAAGTCATGCGCCCGCGCCCGCGCCGCGACCTGCTGCATCTCGGCATCGTCGATCTCGCGTCCGGCACCCAGCGTCAGGTTCTCGCGCAGGGTCTGGGAAAACAGCAGCGCCTCCTGCGGGACGAAGCTGATGCGGCTGCGCAGGCTTTTCAGGGTGAAGTCGCGGATGTCGGTGCCGTCGATCTCGATCCGGCCCGATTGCGGGTCGTGAAGCCGCATCAGCAGGCTGACGAAGGTGGACTTGCCCGCGCCCGACGGTCCGGTGATGGCGACGGTCTGGCCCGCGGGGATGTCCACACTGACGCCGCGCAGTTGCGGGCGGTCGGAATCATAGCTGAAATGCACGTCGCGGAAGCTGATCGCGCCGCGCTGGAAATCGGCCTCGCGCGCGCCTTCGCGGTCCATGGTCGCGGGCAGGTCCAGAAGCGCCACCACCCGCTCGCCCGCCGCCGTGGCCTTGGCCAGCCGCGCGGAATATTTTGCGTAGTCGCGTACAGGGCGAAAAGTGTTCTTGAGGTAGGTAATGAAGACCAGCAGGTCGCCTGCCGACAGCCTTCCCGCCAGCACCATCCGCGCCCCGAAGAAGATGATCAGCGCCGTCGCCACCGCGACCAGCAGATCGACGGAACGTTCCAGTCCCGCCGACAGCCGCTGCGACTTGACCCCACCCTTCAGGCTTTTGAGGTTGTTCCCGATGAAGCCGCGGGCGACCTGGTCCTCGACCCCCAGCGCCTTGATCGTGCGGATGCCGGCAAGGCTTTCGGCGGCGGTCGCGGCCATCGTGCCCTCGATCCTGCGCTGCTTGCGGCTGACGGTCTGGATGCGCTTGCCGTAGCTGAGCGACAGCACCCACAGCAGCGGCAGGGGCGCCAGCGCGATCAGCGCAAGCTGCCAGTTCATCCACAGCATGACCCCGACCATGCCGAACAGGATCAGCGTGTTGACGGCCAGCGGCAGCGCCGCCGTGACCGCCGTTTCCTTGAGCATCCCCACGTCGGAAATCAGCCGCATGGTCAGATCGCCCGTGCGGCTGCGGGAATGGAAGGACAGCGGCAACTGCTGCAGGTGCCGGAACAGGTCGTCGCGCACCCGCGTCAGCACCCGGCTGCCCGCCTTGGCGAAGCAGATCGTCGCCGTGTATTCGAAAAGCGCGCGGAAGCCGATGATGACGACAAGGCCGATGGCGCAGGCCAGCAGCAGTTCCTGCGTGGTGAGGCCGCCCAGTGCGGGAAACCCGGTGGTGCGGGCCGTGCCGGGGCCGACATCGACCACGTTGTCGATGACGAATTTCAGCGGCCAAGGCTCGGCCAGCTTGGTCAGGACCGAGGCGATCAGCGCGGCGCTGCCCCCGGCCACCAGCCCCCGGTGCGGTTTCAGGTAAGGCTGCATCCGGGCCATCACCCGGCGCAGGCCGGGCATCGCCTCGACGATGCCGCTTTTCCGGCTTCCGGGTCTGGTGGTCATGTCCCGACCCCGGCGCGCGCCAGCAGGTCGCGGGCGATTCCGTCCCAGCTATGATGCCGCAGCACATGGTCCCGCGCCGCCGCCCCCATCGCCGCGCGGCGGGCGGGATCGGCGGCAAGCCCCGCCAGCGCGGCGGCAAGGGCAGGGGGGTCTTCCGGCGGCACATCCGGGCCGAAGCACCCGGCGGCGGTCAGATCCTCAAGCCCGCCGGTGCGCGAGACGACGACCGGCAAGCCCGCCGCCATGTATTCGTAAAGCTTCAGGGGCGAGAAATAGAAGGGCTGGTCCTGCCGGTAGCAGGCGATGCCCACCGACATTTGCGCCAGTTCCGCCGCCACCCGGTCGGCGGGGACCGCGCCGGTGAACCGCGCCTTGTCGGCAAGTCCCATGGCGGCAAGCCGGGCTTCCAGCCGTTCGCGTTCGGGGCCTTCGCCGACGACCAGCAGGCGGGCATCGGGCAGATCGGGCGCCAGCAGGCCGAAGGCCTCGATCAGCGTATCCACGTCATGCCACGGCTTGAGCGTGCCGAGGAACCCCACGGTGAAGGGGCCATCGTGGCGGGCAGGAGAGGCGAAGCGGTCAGGGTTGACCCCGTTCGGCACCACCCGCGCCTTTGCCCCGAAGCTGGCGCAGTAATCCGCAACCGCCGGGCTGACGGCAATGACATGGGCAGCGGCCTGCATCGCGCGTCCGGTCGCCTCCACCGCCTCGGCTTCGCAGGCGAGCGAGCGGTGCTGCTTCTGTTCCGCGATCAGGGGCGCGTTGACTTCAAGGATCGAGGGCAGGCCCTTCTCCCTTGCCCACTCCATCGCCGCATGGGCGAACAGGGCGTGGCGTTCGTAGACCAGATCGAAGGGGCCTTCGGCCTCCAGCGCCTCGGCCACCGTCCGGTTCAGTCCGAGCTGCTGCCGCGCCCGCGCCTCGGCATCGGCTTTGCCCGCGGGCTTTTCAGGCGTCAGCGGATGGCGTCTCACCCCTGTCAGGTCCGCAAGGATCGGGTCGTCCATGCTGGGCGAGAACAGCGTCACCCCGGCCCCGAGCTTCAGGAAGGCGCGCAGCATTTCCTGCACATGGATCGAGGCGCCCTTTGATCCGAAGACCGGGATGCCCGGATCGGTGCAGACATAGGCGATCCGCATCATGCCACTCCGGCGGCAAGGGCGCTGGCGAAGATCTCGCGCTGGCGGGCGGCGTTGCGGTTGATCTCGAACTCGGCCTCGATCAGCGCGCGGGCGTCGCGGGACAGCCGCTGGCGCAGGGCGGCGTCGCCCAGCAGCCGTTCCATCGCATCCGCCAGCGCCAACGGGTCGCCGCCTTCCACGCAAAACCCGGTCTCGTTGTCGCGGACCAGTTCGGGGATGCCGACCACGTCGGTCGAGACCACCGGCAGACCCAGCGCCATCGCCTCGACCAGCACCGTGGGCAGCCCGTCGCGGTTGCCGTCGCGGCTGACGACGCAGGGGCAGGCGAAGACGGCGGCGTTCCGCATCCGCCCGATGATGTCGCGCTGGGGCATCGGGCCGACCAGCCGGACAGTATCCTTCAGCCCGCAGGAGGCGATCTGGTTCTGCAGCCGCATCTCGTCCTCGCCCGCGCCGATGATGTCGCAGCGGGCGGTCACGCCGCGTTCCTTCAGGATCAGCATGGCCTCGATGAGGATATGGAAGCCCTTCTTTTCGACCAGCCGGCCGACGGCCAGGATGCCGGCGGCATCGTCCTTGGGCGGCTGCCAAGCGAAGCGGTCAAGATCGAGGCCGTTATACAGCCGGGTCAGCCGCGAGGGATCAAGCCCGAAGGTCCGCGCCAGATGCGCCTGGTTGAAGTCCGACACGGTGATGACCTGCGCCGCATCCGCCATCTTGCGCGGCAGGTCCTGTGTTTCCTCATACTCGAAATAGATGTCCTTGGCGTGCGCCGTGAAGCTGTAGGGGATGCCCGCGACCATCGCCGCAAGCCGCGCCACGGTGGTGGCGACAGTCGCGAAATGGGCGTGCAGCAGGGTGATGCCGCGGTCATGGACATGGACGGCCAGTTGCAGCGCCTGGAAGACATCGTCGAAGGAACTGTCGGGTTCGGCCAGAAGCCGCGCCACCCCCTGCGGATAGCGGGCGAAGGCCGCCTGCATCGCCTGCCAGAACTGCCCCGAAGGCCTGGGACGGTCCTTGATCCGGGTGACGCCCGCGCGGACGCGCGACAGGCTGTCCTGGAAATGCGTCTCGTCGCTGGGCCGCAGCGAGAAGATTTCCAACTGCTGGCCCGCCGCCTCATGGGCAAGGATCTCGTTGACGATGAAGGTTTCGGAAAAGCGGGGATAGCGCTTGCAGACATAACCGATCCTGCCGGTCGCGGGGATCGGGTCGGTTTTCTGGTCCATGTCGGTCTCCTGTCTGCGGCTCAATGGGCGTGGGATTGTCTGGCGGCAAAGGCCTGCGCGGCGAAGAGGGCCACGTTCTCAAGCCCGTCCATGTTGATCGGGCTGGGGAAGTTGGAAGCCTTGCGCGGGCGGCCCATCCAGACGGTCAGGCGGTCGGCCGAGATCTCGTCGGGGTGCAGCATATCGATCAGCCCGAGGCCCGCCAGCCGTTCGGCGCGGATCAGCTGTTCCGCCCGCGGCGTCGCGCGGGGCACGATCAGCGCATCCTTGTTCAGCGACAGCACCTCGCAGACGGTGTTGTAGCCGCCCATGCCGATGAACCGTTCCGCCCCATCGATCAGGGCGATGGTTTCGGACAGGAAATCGATCACGGTCAGCCGGTGGTTGTCCCGCGCAATGTCCGACACGATCCGCGCATCCCGCGGCGACATCTGCGATCCGGTGACGAGGATGCCCCGCCGCCCTTCCGGCAGCCGCGCCTCGGCGAAGGCCTTGCAGAGCGCGAGGCCGTCACGCCCGCCCCCCACCATGGTCATGATGTAGGGCGTGGAATCCCCGTGCAGGACCTGGTTGCGGATCATGTCCGAGACCGCCGGATCGACCGCATGATCGCGGCGCAGGTAGCCGGTGAAGCGAGCCTTGTCATGGATGATCGGGCCCATGTCGTATTCGGCGATCAGGTCGTAGAAATCCTGCGCGCCGTAGATCCAGACCTCGTCATACCATTCGCTGACGGCGGTGAAGTTGCGCTGCTTGACCCATTGCCCGCGCACCTTGTCGCGCCGGTCGATGACGTCCCGCAGGCCAAGGACCACGCGGGTGCCGCCGGTCTCGCGCAGCATCCTCAGGGTGGTGTCCAGTTCGTTCTGGGCCCCGCGCGGCACGTTGTCCACGATGAACAGGTCGGGGCGGAAGGACAGGACCGCCGCCATGATGGTGTTTTCCCGGATCGTCGCCAGCGCCTTGAGGTCGAGCCCCAGATGCCGGGGCGCATATCTGCCATCCGACTGCTTGGCATAGGCCGGCAGCGTGATCAGATCGATGCCCGCGGGCAGGTTGAAGGACCCCGCCTCGCGCATCCCGGCCAGCAGCAGGATGTCGGGCCTTGACGGAAGCTCGCGCAGCCGGCTCGCCAGCATGATGTTGCGGCGCAGATGCCCGAAGCCGAGGGTGTCGTGCGAATACAGCACGATCCGCGGGCGGGGTTCTTCCGGTGATCCAGTCTTCGGCATTGCTTTGACGCTTTCCTGACCCAAGCGGCCTAAAGGCGCCGCGGGATGCGGCGGCCTGCAGGCCCTTCCATCGTCTTACGCGCCGTCAGCGACAATATTCCCGGATCGTCATGCGGCTGTAACATTTCTCCGCTACAACGGGTCTGCGACGCGAAAGGCTCCATTTGTAACGGAGCGGTCTTGCAATGAACATCCCGGCGCGGCCTGCGCCCGGGCAACGGCGGATTTGCGCCGGACGCCGGGTCAGAAATCGAAGTCCAGCCCGGCCTTGATGCTGAACATCGTCCGGTCGCCGTCAAAGGCGTCGCCCGGCCTGAACCAGCCCAGGCGCAGGCCGAGGGCCACGTCCTCGATCTCGCGATAGCCGAAGATAAGGTCGATGCCGGTGCCGATGTCGCGGCTGTTGCCATTGGCCTCGGCGCGCATGGCGGCGCCGGGCAGGCGGCCGTCCTCGGCCACATCCTGCCGGTAGCTGTGGGCCACGAGGTCGATCGAGCTGTTTTCGGTCGGGCGAATGCCGATGCCCGCGGTCAGCACCCGGATGTTGCTGAGTTCCGGGTTCAGCGCCTCGCCGTAGTAAAGGAAATCCTCGACCCCGTTGAAGCGCGCCTCGTTCCCTTCCAGCCCCGACTGCCGGAAGCGGCTGTCACGCCCCCCGCCGTCGTCGCCCGTGCCCATGGCATAGGCGATCGTCAGGCTAGGCTGCCATGCGGCCTGAAAGCGCCAGGTCGCGCCCAGGTCGACGCCCCAGCCGTTCAGCCGGTTGTCGCCGTCCCGGCCCCGCAGATGCGCGAACTCGCCCCAGTAGGTCAGGCTGTCCGCAAGCTGCCCCTGCGCCGACAGGCCGTAGAAGATCAGTTCCTCGTCCACCCCGCTCATGCCGTCGCGGATCAGCGCATAGGCCGACAGGTCGTGGTCCTCGGCGACTTCGTATCCGGCCTTCAGGAAGTAGTTGTTGATCGCGTCTTCATCGTCGGGCCGGCTTTCCAGCAGGTTCTTGCGGAACAGAAGCTCGCGCGTGACCGAGGCGTCCAAGGACAGCGCCCCCCGCTCATGGATCAGGCGGATGCCGTCCAGTTCCTCGTCGAAATACCACTTGCGGTCGTCCTTGAAATCCTGCCGCCCGACCAGCAGCGTCAGCCCCGGCCGGAAATTTTCGAACTCGACAAAGATCTGCTTGAGGTCGAGCACGGTCTCATGCCCGTCATCCCGCTGCGCGCCCCGGTCGAGGATGCGGTCATGGCCGAGTTCGAGTTCAAGATGGCCGGTGATGTCGTCGGCAAGCTCCTGCTCGACCTCGACCGTCAGTTGCGGAACCAGCTTCGAGAGGTGATCGTCCCCGCCCGCCTGAAGGTTGCGGCGGCGGTCCCCGTCATAGGTCAGCTCGAAGGTCCATTCGAGTTCCGGCGGGTCATCGGCCCGCGCCGGGCCGGCCGGCAGACCGGCAGCCCCCGCCACGGCCAGTGCGGCCGCCAGTCTCAGTGGGGAAACCCGGGTCATTGGATGCCTTCTCCGAACTGCTGGTGGCCGGATGCCTTGAACGGGCAGGGGTGTGACATTGTGCCAATATGCCGACGCGGGCAAGGATAGCCATGCCTCGGGTCGCGCCGGGCAAGTCGCTGGTGGACGAGGCCCCGATGCGCGGCTTGCGTGCCTGGTCCCGAGGCCTTCGCATCAGAACCCGGACCCGCCCGCTGACAGTCAGCGCCGGCTGGACGTTCTTCCCGGCGGTCATCGCAGTGCGGGCGGCCGCAGGGGGCCTTCATCATCTGCTGACGTCGAAGCTTGGCCCATCGGCACGGTGCGGATCGGCGCCCGACCGCCCGAGCCATGGGCTGCATCCCCCGCCATGCAAGCACATGTTGCCCCGTTGTCAGCGGGACCGGCTCGCCTGCACGAAGGCCCG
>NZ_JAUNPC010000065.1:1706-15714 GCF_030536915.1 Paracoccus sp. (in: a-proteobacteria) | reverse complement strand
GGGTTGAACCTCCGACCGCCACCGGCTTGCCCCGCAGATCCGGGTTGTCGCGCTGCTCCACGCTGGCGAAAAAGGCGTCCATGTCGATATGGACGATGCGGCGGATGCGCGAGGGCGCGTCAGGCGTCATGGCGCGAAGCCACGGGGTTCCGCGCGCAGGATGCGCAGTTTCCACGCACGGCCCGCAGGACATGGCGCGTTCCGAGCACGCCCCCTGCGGTGCGGCAGGCTCCTGAGGATGCGCGTTCCCATCCTCCATCCGGCGCGTCGTTTCGCTTTCGGATGGTTGTCAAATATCCTCGGGGGGAGAGGCCGCAGGCCTCGCGGGGGCAGACAGCCCCCGTCCGGCGATGCAGCCCGCGGAACGGGTGGCTTTCCTGCGCCGGCCGCGGACCAGGGTGCGCGAAAACCACGCAGCCTACGGGCCGGCTTGCGCCTGCCCATCGGCCGCAAGGATCGCCGTACCAGCGGCGGTCAGTCCCTCGCCCATGCGGTCGAAGCGCAGATGGGCGATGCCGCGCCCGCCTGACTGGGTGTAAAGGGTTCCCGCTTCGCGCCCGTCCGCCATCAGGATGGGCGTGCCGACCGGCACCTCGCCATCCACCGCGACGGTGACAAGGCCCTTCCGCAACTCGGTCTTGTGCTTCATCCGGGCGGTGACCTCCTGCCCGACATAGCAGCCCTTGCGGAAATCGACGCCGTGCAGGCGCTCGAACCCGGCTTCGAGGATGAAGGTCTCGTTCGGGATCAGCTCGACCAGCGACTCGGGGATGACATGGGCCACGCGGATGGCATCCCAGTCGGTGCCGTCGTCGCCTTCCTCCTCGCCGTAAAGCCGCCAGCCCAGCGCCTCGTGGCGCGGATCGCGGATCGCGCCGGGCGGCGCCTCGCCGGTGCCGCGCGACAGCTTGAGGCCGGTTTTCGTCAGCTCCACCGCCGAGCGCAGCTTGTACATCGACAGCCGCCGCACGAGGTCATCCGCCAGCCGCGCGTCCACGTCGATCAGCAGGGAATCCCCTTCGGGCACGACCAGGAAGTCGGCCAGGTATTTCCCCTGCGGCGTCAGAATCGCCGCCCAGACGGGCGCGCGGGTGACATCGTTCGTCACCAGCCCTTGCAGGAATTCAACCCGTTCCGCCCCGCCGACACGCAGGATCTGCCGCATCACTCGCCCCCGAACTGCAATTTCACCAGCGCCGCATAGGCGCCGTCCGCTTCCATAAGCTGGTCATGCGTCCCCTGTTCCACAACCCGCCCCGCCTCGATCACCACGATGCGGTGGGCGGCGCGGATGGTGGACAGGCGGTGGGCGATCACCAGCGTCGTGCGCCCCTGGCTCAGTTCGTCCAGCGCCTGCTGCACGAGCCGCTCGGATGCGGCGTCCAGCGCGCTGGTCGCCTCGTCCAGCAGCAGCACGGGCGCGTCGCGCAGAAGGGCACGGGCGATGGCGACGCGCTGGCGCTGGCCCCCCGACAGGGCCGAGCCGCGGGGGCCGACGCGGGTATCCAGCCCCATGGGCAGGGCATCGGCGAAATCGGCCACGCGGGCGGCGACCACGGCGGCGCGCAGGCGGTCCTCGGGAACCGGATGGCCGAGGGTGATGTTCTCGCGCAACGTCTCGTCGAACAGCGCCGCGTCCTGGCTGACGGTCGAGAACTGGTCACGCAGGGCAGGCAGGGTGAAGTCGGCGACCGGCACGCCGCCCAGCGTGACGGCGCCCGCGTCGGCGTCCACCATCCGCGTCAGCAGGTTGAAGACGGTGGACTTGCCCGCGCCCGAAGGCCCGACCAGCGCCGTGGTCTGCCCCGCTTGCGCCGTGAAGGACAGCCCGCGCAGCACCGGATGCGCGCCATAGGCGAGATGCGCGTCCTCAAGCCGGATCGTGGTGTCGGGGGGCGGCTCGGTCCGGGGACCGGAACGGATCGTCGGTCGGGTGTCGAAGACCGCGTAGATCCGTTCCAGCGAGGCCGCCGCCGTCTGCCAGCCGCCCGCAAGCCCGCCCAGGCGCCGCAGCGGCTGGAAGGCCAGGGCCAGCGCGGTGAAGAAGGACATGAAGTCGCCCACCGTCCGTTCGCCGCTGGTGACCTGCGCCCCGCCCAGGATCAGGACGCCGAGGAAGCCCAGGCCCGTCACGATGTCGATCATCGCCGGGACCACGGCGTTGACCGCGCTCATCTTGGTTTCGGATTCGCGGATGTCGCCGACGATGCGGCGGAAGCTTTCGGCCTGGTAGTCCTCCATCCGGTAAAGGCGGACGGCGGTGATGCCGTGCAGCACCTCGTCCAGCCTTGTGGCGCGGACGGATGCGCGGGCGCGGTTCTGCCGCGTCTTGCGGCGGATGTAGCGCTGGGCATAGGCCGTGGGCAGGATCAGCAGCGGCGCGCCCACCAGCGCGGCGGCGGTCCACATCGGATCTGTCGCCACCGCCACCCCGAACAGCGCCACCAGCGAGATCGCGTCCCGCCCCGCCCCGGTGATGAAGGTCGTCCAGATCGACCGGATCGCCATCGTGTCGCCCTGGACCCTCTCGATCAGGGCGCCGGGCGGGTTCATCTGGAAGAAGTCCCCGTCCAGCGTCATGATATGCGCCAGCAGGTCGGTCTGCATCCGCGCGGCCACGCCCTGCTGGACCGAGGTCAGGATGGCGCGGGTGATGACATAGGTGGCGGCGCGGATCAGGAACAGGCTGAAGATGACGCCACCGACCCACCAGATCGCGCTGTCGTCCTGGCCCACGAAGACCCGGTCGAACAGCGGCTTCAGCATCCAGCTGAGCAGCGCCAGCGTGGACCCCTCGATCACCATCAGCACCGTGGCGACAGCCATCCGCGGCCAGTAGCGGCGCAGGTAATCCTGCCAGAGCCTTCCGAAGAGGCCGCGTTGTCGGTCGGCGCGTGACGGCATCCGGGCTCTCCTGCGGGTCAGTTCCGGGGATAGCGGGGGCCGGGTGGGGGGACAAGCGGCGGCGGATGAAGGGGCTTCGCCCCTCGGACCCGTGCCGGGTCCTCACCCCAGGATATTTTCACGAAGAAGATGAAACCCGAGAGCCGGGGTCACGGCACGGGGATGGACGCCGCCCGAGGGCCGATCTAGGCAGGCGGCGCTTTCCTTCGAGGTGTTCCATGAGCTTTGCTGCCGGCCGCCACATGCTTGCCATTCCCGGTCCCTCGCCGGTGCCCGACCGGGTGCTGCGGGCGATGCACCGGCCCTCGCCCGACATCTACGGGCCCGAGTTGACCGAGCTGAACCTGCGGGTGATGGGCCAGCTGAAGCGGCTGGCCGGGACGGCGCAGAACGTCGCGGCCTATATCGGCAACGGCCATGGGGGATGGGAGGCCGCGAACATGAACCTGCTGGCGCCGGGCGACCTGGCGCTGGTGCTGGTGACGGGGCATTTCGGCCGCGGCTGGGCAGCCACCACCGAGGCGATGGGCGTCCGGGTCGAGAGGATCGAGGCCGAGCCTTTCGCCGGGCTGGACCTCCAGCGCCTGCGCGACCGGCTGGCCGCTGACCGGGCGGGCGAGATCCGGGCGGTGCTGGCCTGCCAGGTGGACACGGCCAGTTCGGTCCGCCTCGACATTCCCGCGATCCGGGACGCAATGGGGGATCATCCGGCGGCGCTTGCGGTGGATGCGATCGCGTCTTTGGGATGCGAGCCGATGCGGATGGACGACTGGGGCGTGGACCTGCTGGTGTCCGCCAGCCAGAAGGGGCTGATGGTGCCGCCTGGGCTGGCCTTTGTCTGGTATTCGGACCGGATCGCCGCGGGCCGGGGCGCGGCCACGCCCTATTGGGACTGGCGCCCGCGCAGCGGCGCCGAGGAGTTGTGGCGCCATTGGGGCGGCACGCCGCCGGTCCAGCATATCTACGGGCTGGCCGAGGCGCTGGAAATGCTGCTGGACGAGGAGGGGCTTGAAGCCGCCTGGACCCGGCACGAGGCGCTGGCTGCCGCGACCTGGGCCGCGCTGGACGCCTGGGGCGGCGCGGGACCGCGCGCCATGGTGCGGGACCGGGCGGCGCGGGCGCGGTCCGTCACGGCCGCCACCCTGCCTGGGGCGGACCGGCTGCGGGCATGGACCGAGGATGTGGCGGGGCTGACGCTGGGCATCGGGCTTGGCGCGCCGGAACCCGCCGACGCGCTGCGGATCGCGCATATGGGCCATGTCAGCGCGCAGATGCACTTGGGCACGCTTGCGGCCATCGAGGCGGGGCTGGTCGCCCTAGGCCTGCCCCATGCGGGCGGAGGAGCCGCGGCCGCCGCGGCCGAGATCGCCCGGCGCAGCGGCGCGGCGGGCTGAGGCTCAGGTCGCGGGCTTGGGCTCGGGCGTGCCGTCCGCGGCGGGCCGCGGGGCGGGGACGGTCTCGGGGGCCGGCTTCGGCGCGGGCGCCTCGGGCGCAGCCGCACCGGTTGCCGCGGGTTCCGGGGCGTTCCGTTGCAGCCAGTCCTGCATGGCGGCGATCTCGGCCTCCTGCGCGGCGATGATGTCCTCGGCCATCCGGCGGACCTCGGGGTCATCTCCGAACTGAAGCTCGATCCGGGCCATGTCGATTGCGCCCTGATGATGCGGGATCATGCCGCGGATGAAATCCACGTCGGCGTCTCCGGTCGGCTCGATCATCATCTCGGCGTGCATCTTCTGCATCGCCGCCTGATTGGCCTCGGCGGCGTTCGAGGGGGTGCCCTGCGTGGCCGGGGCCTCGGTTGCAGGCGCCGGGGCCTGGGCCAGCGCGGGCAAGGCCAGCAGGGCGGCGGCGCTGCCGATCAGGGTCAGGCGAAGGTTGCGGGTCATGGCGGGTTCCTCTGGTCAGGTCGCACCCCAACGCGCGGGCGCCCGAAAGGATCAACCCCGCCGCAGCGCCCGGAACGCCGCCGAGGCGACCAGCCCCGCCGCCATGGCGATGGCCAGCGACATCAGCCCGTACCAGAAGGGCTGATGCATCGCGAGCCGGTAGAGCCAGCGTTCCAGCCCCACCTTCTGCACCCGGATCGGCACCGTGTCGCTGTCGATCACCTGCCCGTCGCGGATCAGGAAGATGCGGGCGCGGTAATCGCCCTCGATCAGGTTCGCGGGCAGGCGGATGTCGGCGCGGAACAGCGTGTCGTCCACGATCTGCACCGCGCCCTCGTCGACGAAATAGCGGCCCGACTCGGCGCGGATGCGCAGCAGCGCCTCGGTGAAGGGGGTGGGATCCTCGACATCGACACCCGCCGAAAGCGCCCGCATGGCAAGCGGCGGCGAGATGCGGAAGCGCACGTCCTCGGCGGGGTCGAGCATCCGGTCCAGCGACCCGCTGCTGGCCACGGCGTAGAAGTCGGGGGCGGCGCCGATCCGCACGCCCTGGGTGTTCACCCAGATCGGCCCGACCCGGTCCTTGCGCCGGACGGTGACGGATTGCGACGGGCCCTCCACGGTGACGATGATGCCGGGCGCCTCGTCCCGCGTCCTTGGAAGGTCCCGGCGGATCGCGCCGTAGATCAGGATCTCGGACCCGGTGAAGGTGGCGTTGATCGCGACCTCGTCCTGCGACAGCCCGCTGACCAGCCGCTCGGACGGGGGGGCTTCGGGCACGGGCAGGGCGGGGGCGCGTTCCAGCGTCACAATCGGGGCGTCACCCTCCTGTGCCGCCACGGCCAAAGGCCATGCCGCCACCAGCAACGCCGCCATGACCCGCCGCCACATCGCCCTAGCCCGCCGCGATGGAGTAAAGGTCCGCCGGCCGCACCACCAGGTCATAGGCCAGCCGCCCGCAGACCCCCAGCACCAGCAGGGCCAGAAGGACCCGCAACTGCTCGGCCCGCAGCCTGGCGCCCCAGTGCGTCCCGACCTGCGCCCCGACCACGCCCCCCACGATCAGCAGCACCGCCAGCATGATGTCCACGGTGTTGGAACTGACCGCGTGCATCAGCGTGGTGAAGGCGCTGACCGCCGCGATCTGGAACAGCGAGGTGCCGATCACGACCTTTGTCGGCATCCCCAGCAGGTAGATCATCGCCGGCACCATGATGATCCCGCCGCCGACCCCCATGATCGCGGCCAGCACCCCCACGGCCAGCCCGACCAGCAGGGGCGGGATGACGCTGATGTAAAGCCCGGATGCGCGGAACTTCATCTTCCAGGGCATGCGGTGAACCCAGCTGTGTTCGTGCAGCCGCCGGCGGGCCGGGCCGCCGGGCGATTTCGACGCGAACAGCGCCCCCAGGCTTTCGCGCAGCATCGTCAGCCCGACGACCCCCAGAAAGGCGACATAGCTGAGCTGCACCACAAGTTCGACCTGGCCCAGGCGCTGCAGCAGGTTGAAGACCCCGACGCCCAGCGCAGACCCGATGATGCCGCCCACCAGCAGCACCACCCCCATGCGGATATCCACCGTCTTGCGCCGCAGATGCGCCAGCACCCCGGAAAAGCTTGAGGCCACCACTTGGTTCGCGCCGGTCGCGACCGCGATCGCGGGCGGGATGCCGATGAAGAACAGAAGCGGCGTGATCAGGAAGCCGCCGCCGACGCCGAAGAGGCCGCTCATCAGCCCGACGATGCCCCCGAGGGCGATCAGCGTGAAGGCATTCACCGAGACATCGGCGATGGGAAGGAATATCTGCATGGCTGCCCGGCTTTTCGACCATCCTGATACCCCGGGGCGCGGGCGTCAAACAGCGATTCGCGCGACTTGCACGCCAAGGCTGTGCAAGGCTAATCAGGGTGCGGCGCGAAGGGGCGGGCCGGAACGGCGGCCCGCGTGCCGCAGCGGGGACATCGATGCGGATTCTGATCACCAACGACGACGGCATCAACGCGCCGGGGCTTGAGGCGCTGGCCGAAATCGCGGCGGAACTCGCCGGGCCGGAGGGCGAGGTCTGGACCGTCGCCCCCGCCTTCGAGCAATCGGGCGTCGGCCACTGCATCAGCTATTCGCATCCCACCCTGATCGCGGAACTGGCGCCGCGCCGCTGGGCGGCCGAGGGCAGCCCGGCCGACTGCGTGCTGGCGGGCTTGTGGGACATCATGTCGGACCGCAGGCCGGACCTCGTGCTGTCGGGCGTGAACCGCGGCAACAACGCGGGCGAGAACGCGATGTATTCGGGCACCATCGGGGGCGCGATGGAAGGCGCGCTGCAGGGCGTCCGCTCGATCGCCCTGTCGCAGTATCTCGGCCCCCGCACGGCGCGGCTGGACGATCCCTTCGAGGGCGCCCGCACCCATGGCGCCCGCGTGATCCGGGCGCTGCTCGACCGGGCCGACTGGGGCGAGGGCGAGGATTACGCGATCTTCTACAACATCAACTTCCCCCCCTGCTCGGCCGCCGAGGTCAAGGGCATCCGCGTGACCCCGCAGGGCCGCCGCGCCGATGTCCGCTTCGGGGTCGAGGCGCAGGTCGCCCCGAACGGGCGGCGCTTCCTGTGGATCGCGGGCGGCCCGCAACTGGCGCGGGCGGGCAAGGGCAGCGATGTCGAGGCCTTGCTTTCGGACCATATCGCGGTGACGCCGATGCGTCCCGACCTGACCTGCCGGGCGACGCTCGACCGGCTGGCCGCGGTGCTGGACGAGGGCTGAGCCATGATGGCCGATCCTCCCGGTGACGATGAAGGTCCGGCCGAGCGGCAGATGCGCTTCATGTATGCGCTGCGCTCGCGCGGCGTGACCGACCCCCGCGTGCTGGCCGCGATGGAGCGGATCGACCGCGGCGCCTTTGTGCGCGGCCATTTCGAGGACCGCGCCTACGAGGACACGCCCCTGCCAATCGCATGCGGGCAGACGATCAGCCAGCCCTCGGTCGTGGCGCTGATGACGCAGGCGCTGAACGTCGGCCCGCGGGACATGGTGCTCGAAGTCGGGACCGGCTCGGGCTACCAGGCGGCGGTGCTGTCGGTGCTGGCGCGGCGGGTGATGACCGTGGACCGCCACCGCCGGCTGGTGGCCGAGGCCGAGGAGGTCTTCCGCCGCCTCGGGCTGACCAACATCACGGCGCGGGTCGCGGACGGGTCCTTCGGCCTGCCGGAACAGGCGCCCTTCGACCGCATCATGGTGACGGCGGCGGCCGAGGACCCGCCCGGCCCGCTGTTGTCGCAACTGAAGGTGGGCGGTATCATGGTGGTGCCGGTCGGGCAGTCGGACGCGGTGCAGACCCTGATCCGCGTGACGCGGACGGAAACGGGCTATGCCTATGACGAGCTGCGGCAGGTGCGGTTCGTGCCGCTGGTCGAGGGGTTGGGACAGACATGACCCCCGCAAGAAGACGATGAGGACGGGCAGATGACCATTTCAGTCGCGGCGCGGGCGCAGGACCGCGCGGGTTTCGGGCTTGGCGCCGGACGCGCCGGGATATGCGCGCTGGCGCTGGCGCTGGCGGGCTGCACGCAGCCGCCGGGGGCGGTCCCCGGCGCGTTCCCCGCCCCCAGCGCGGCGGGCGCCGGCCCCTCCATGACCGTAGCCGGCCTCGGCCGGCTGCAGATGCCGCAGATCCAATGGCCGCGCGGGGCTGCCGCGGCCGGGACGACCGCGGCTGCGGGCGGCGGAACGGCGCAGGTCTCGGACCCCTTCGCCGGTCAGGGCGTCCGCCAGCCTGCGGTTCCGGGGGCAGGCGCGCCCAGGGGTTCGGCATCGGCGGCCCCATCGGGCGGGGGTGCCGCGGCGAGTGCGCGGTCGCATACGGTGGCGGCGGGCGAGACGGCCTGGTCCATCGCCCGGCGCTACGGGGTTCCCGTCCAGGACCTCGCCCGCGCCAACGGGCTGCCCGAGACGATGAGCCTGCGCCTGGGCCAGCGACTGGTCATCCCCGCCAGCGGCACGGCGGCCACAGCCAGTGTCGTGGCCGCCCCAGGCGTCGGCTCGGCCACGCCCCGCCCGCCGTCCTCTGCGCAGCCCCTGCCGGGCGAGGAAACCCGCCCCGCAAGCGCCCCCCCGCCCAGGGCGCCCGCCCCGGATCTGGGCAGCACCCGCACCGCGGCCTCGGGCAGCGGCAAGTTCGCCATGCCGGCCAGCGGCTCGATCGCCCGCGCCTACAGGAAGGGCACGAACGAGGGCATCGACATCGCGGCCGCGCCCGGTTCACCCATCAAGGCGGCCGGCAGCGGTACGGTCGCAGCCGTGACCCGCGACACCGACGGAGTCCCGATCGTGGTGGTCCGTCATGACGACGGGCTGATGACGGTCTATGCCGGCGTGGACAAGCTGTCGGTGAACAAGGGCGATTCGGTCAGCCGCGGCCAGGCCATCGGCGCGGCACGCAGCAGTGGGCTTCTGCATTTCGAGGTCCGCAACGGCTTCGACAGCGTGGACCCCGAGGATTATCTTTGACACAGGGGCGGCTTTCATCGGCCGCGCATGCGCCGCGGCAATCCCCCGTCCCGGCAGATGAACCGGGCGGTTCTGCCGGGCTTCGACAGCACTGCTTCCAAGGAAGAAAGGCAGCCTTCGCGCCGCCGGGTTGCGTCGGCAGTCGCGCCTGTCCGGCAAAGCCCTAGGCAGTGGCGGCGTTTTCGGGATCGAGGCGCCGCCATGAGTCTGCGATACATCCCCCGCAGGCTGAGGCAGGCAGTCACAGGCCTCAGCTTCGCCACCGCTTTCATCCTGCCTGCCGCAGGACAGGCTGGAACAGCGTTCCATGCCCTGCAGGCTTGCCTTGCCACTAGGAACTGCGCGCAATCGCAGGCCCTTTGTGCCGCAGGTCGCGCGCAACCGGCTGGCCGTCGTCGGCGGATCACCCTGCGAGTTGCAGCGAAGACCTGTCCGCCATTCCGCAGCCGATGGGACGAGGCGTGTATCTGCCTGCCGCCGCGGACATGGCCCTTCTTCAACATGGGCGCGACATGAGCGGTGCACCGGCGGCTTTCTTCCCCTCTGGCTCCAGCGTCATTGGGGAGGCCGACAGGCTACCCTAGGACACCGACTCACAAGCACGCAACCAGATGCGGGTTGCGGCGAGTTTGACAAGGGCGAGGAAGTCCGCGTTGTGTTTCTCGCAGCGGGTGGCGACAGCCCTGTGATGCTTGAGCTTGGAGAAGAACCGCTCGAACCGATCGCGTCTGCGGTAGGCGGCCCGGTCCAGCGGCAGCGGATCGGATCGGCGGGGGATCGGCCGGATGACGGCCTTTGCCCCAAGGGCGGCGAGACGTTCGCGCAGCCGGTTGCCGTCATGGGCGGCGTCCGCGATCAGGGTCTGACCCGCGCCCACCGTGTCGGGCATGTCGTCGGCGGAGCGCCCGTGATGGGCGTGCCCGGCGGTGAGCTTCAGCGCGATCGGCAGGCCGCGGGCTTCGGTCACGGCATGGATCCTGGTGGTCAGGCCGCCCCGCGAACGCCCCGGTGCGCAGGCTCGAAGGTCAGCCACGCCGGTGGCGCCGGCACCCCCCTTTTTGCGTTCGCCCCATGCTGGTGAACGCGGATCGAGGAGCTGTCCACCGACTGCTCGGCGCCTTCGCAGGCCACGGATTGGCCGCGAACATCCGGTCCCGCACGCCGATCCCGGCCCACCGCACAAAGCGGTTGCAGCACGTCGTGAAGGGCCCGCAATGCTCGGGAATGTCGGCCCGGGGCGAGCCGGTCCGAATCCGCCGATAGATGCCGTTCAGCACCTTGCGGTCGTCCACCCGCGCCACACCACGCGGCTTGTTCGGCAGAAGCGGGGCGACAATCGACCACTCGAAGTCGGTCAGTCCGTAACGGCGCTGGCTCATGATGCCCTCCTCTTTCGAGAAGTGAATCAGCGATTGCACACCGCCGCTAGCAGTTCATGAGTGCGTAACCTAGTCCTCGCGGAAGGCGCGGGTGAAATAGTCGGTCAGCGGCTTCATCAGGTAGGCGAGCGGGCTGGCAGCGGAAGCCCTTGCCGATCCCGCCGCGTCTTGTTGTCAGCGCCTTGCAAGGGCTGACGAGGCGCGATCAGCCGCGGGGGCGACGGACCAGCGCCTCAGTCAGGGCGGCTGCGATCTCGGCCCGGACCATGCGGCGGAGGTTGTCGTCGAGACTGCGCGTCAACTCGCCCGCGAACTCCTCGCGCACGACTTCGCGCAGCAGGGCGCGAAGGGGGTTTTCCTCGTCGCCGGGCAGGGCCTCGCCCACGCCCTGGGGGAAGCGGTCGGAAACAGGGTCGGCGTGCATCGGGGCGGCGGGGCTGTTCGCATAGGCTTGCATGTCAGGCTTTCCGTTTGAAAGAAGGGCATCGGCCGGCGTGTCTGCGCAAGGGCCGGATGGTGTCGGCGCCGGGCCATCCCGGCCGGGCGGCAGTGGCTGCGGTTCCGGCGCGATGTCCCGCCCGGCAGGCCACGGGCTTTCGGCCTTGGGCGGCACTAGGGGGTCCACGGCGGACCGCGCCGCAGACCTGTCCGCAGGAAGCGGAAAGATGCCGTGGACGGGGCCGGCCGGGGGTACCGGGACGGCGGACATGGCGGGATGATCCGCGTCCGCGGCGTCACCGGGATCGTCCCTTGCGGCCAGCCGGGGGGAAAGGCGCAGCGGGCCTGCTTGTGCGGCGGCAGAAACCATCGCATCCGGGTCAAGACGGAAGGGCGCAACCTTGTCGCCGGCAATCGGGCCGACGGCGGGCGCTTGCCTGCCATCCTTGACAAGTGCGCTGGCCGGGCCTGCCGGGAATGTCCCGCTGGCCGAGACCGGTCGCCCCGATCCCGACATCGGCAATTCAACCGGCAGCGCGAGGGACTGCGCCGGGTTCGGCTGCCGCTCGTCCCCGGTTCCGGCGGTGACGCGGGCGGTCACCACCATCGGTGCCTGGTCAAGCCGCGAGGCCGGGCCGCCACGGGCGACCAGCCGGCGGATCTCGGCCAGGACATCGCCCATGTCATCGGGACGTTCGATCCTGGGGAGAGGAACGCTCATGCCCCGACGCCCCCGGCAAGGGTGGCGTCGGTCGCCCGCGCTGCCTTACTGCTTGCCGATCGCGCGCAGCACGCGGTCGAGGTTCTGGCCCTGGGTGCTGGTGTAGGGGGCGTCGCGCACCGCGTTGTAATAGGCCGATGGGTCATAGGTGGGGATCCCAAGCTGAAGGTGCTCTACCGTCAGCAGACCCATAGCGGCCAGAAGTTGATAATGTGCTAACTGCAGGTTGGCTTCCGCCGTGATCCGGTCAGCGCGCGCTTCCAGCAGATCCTGTTCGGCGTCCAGCACGTCCAGCGTGGTGCGGGCGCCCAGCGTGGCTTCCTCGCGCACGCCTTCATAGGCCTGCTCGGCGGCCGAGATCTGTTCCTCGATGGACCCGATCTGGGCGCGGGCGACGTCGATGTTGGCCCAGGCGGTGCCCAGCACCAGTTCGACCTGCCGCACGGTGTCCAGCAGCGCCGAGCGCGCCGAATCGCGCTGGGCCATGGCCCGGCGATGCGCCGCGGGAAGCCGCCCGCCCGAATAGATGGTCTGGCTGGCCTGCACCCCGGCGCTGAGCGTCGTCGTGTTGTCTTGGTCGCCCGTGCCGAGCAGCGTCCGGCCCGGCGCCCGCGTCGTGCCAAGCCCCACCGAACCCGTGAGTTGCGGGCGGCGTTCGGCCGCAGCCGCCGCAACACCCAGTTCGGCGGCGGCAACGGCGCGCTGGGATTGCCGGATGGCCGGATGGGTGCGGCGCGCGGTGTCCCGCGCGATCTCGATCGAGGCGGGGCGCGCGGGCAGGGGCGGCGGCGGATCGAGATCGCCCGGCTCGCGTCCCACAGCGTTGCGGTAGTTCTCGCCCGCGATCTGAAGCTGGCCCTGGGCGGCGGCAAGGCTCGCGCGGGTGGCGGCCAGTTGCGCCTCGGCAAGAGCCACGTCGGTGGTGGTGATCTCGCCCACGTCGAAGCGGTCCTGCGCCGCCTGCCGTTCGCGCGTCAGCAGCCCGACCGAGTTGTTCTGCAGCGCCACCTGCTGCGCGGCGCTGCGGATGTCCAGATAGGCCTGCACGGCGGTCAGCAGCACGTCCTGTTCCACCGAGATCAGCGATTCGCGGGTGGCGAGGACCTGTTCCTTGGCGATGTCGATCGCCAGTTGGCCGCGGCCCCAGTCATAGAGCGTCATCTGCCCGACCAGTTCCAGCGTGGTCGCGACCGCCTCGATCCCGTCCACCTGCTGGAAATTATGCGAGGCGGCCCATTGCACGACTGGGCGCAGCGCGGCCATGCTTTGCGCCACGTCCTCGTCCGCCGCCCGCAGCAGGGCGCGGTTCTGTTCCAGCAGGGCCGAGTGGCGGTAAGCCCCCACCATTGTATCGGCCAGCGATTCGGCCCAGGCGGGCAGCGACGACAGGGCGGTGCCCAGCGCCAGCGCCGCGACCAGAAGACGCCGCCCCCTCACAGCGAGAACTCGGCCCGGCGGGCGAAGCCCGGCAGGACGGGGGCGCTGGCGTTGAAGGCGTAGCGCCACGTGATCACCCCATCCAGCTTGGTGCCGAGGCGCACCACCCCCAGCGCGCCTTCGCGGAACAGCGCCATGATGCGACCTCCTTCTGCAAGTTGCGCGGCAAGATCCGCGGGCATCTCCTCGATGCCGCCTTCGACGAGAATGGCGTCATAGGGCGCCTCGGCCGGGTGGCCCGCGGCCAGCGGCCCGGCGACCACCGCGACGTTGTCCGCGCCCGCCACGGCCAGCCGCCGCGTCGCCTCGGCCGCCATGTCGGCGTCTTCCTCGAGCGCCACGACGGCCTGCGCCAGCCGTCCCACCACCGCGGCCGAGTAGCCGAAGCCCGCCCCCACATCCAGCACGAGTTGGGTCGGCTGGATGTCCAGCGCGTCGATCATCTTGGCGATGGTGCGGGGTTCCAGCAGCACGCGGCCGCGGACCAGTTCGACGTTCTCGCCGACATAGGCGACGTCGCGGCGGCTGTCGGGGACGAACTGCTCTCTCGGGACCTCGAGCATCGCCGCGATCACGTTGTATTTGGTCACGTCATTCGTGCGGACCTGGGTGTCCACCATGGTCGTGCGGCGTTCCTGGAAATCTGTCATCGCGGCCATCCGGCTGTGCTTTTCCCCATTCTCTGGCACGATTGCCGGGCCGGGGCAACGCCGCCGCGCCGTGGGCGGAGACGAGCTGCT
>NZ_JAUNPC010000065.1:0-1696 GCF_030536915.1 Paracoccus sp. (in: a-proteobacteria) | reverse complement strand
GCCGCGGAAAGGCCGTTTCAATCGGCGCGCGAAGGGGGCAGGATGCGCGCACCCCACCCTGCCGGAGCCCCGACGTGACCCAGCGCCAGACCGCCCGCATCGCCATCGTGACCGTGTCCGACCGCGCCAGCCGCGGCGAATACGAGGACCGCAGCGGCCCCGCCGCGGAAAGCTGGCTGCGCGAGGTCGTGACCTCGCCCGCCGACATCGCCCGCCACGTCATCCCCGACGGGCGCGAAGGGGTGGCGGCGACGCTGCGCCGCCTGTCGGAAGGCGAGGGCGCCGACCTGATCCTGATTTCCGGCGGCACCGGCCCCGCGCCCCGCGACGAGACGCCCGAGGCGCTGGCCGAGGTGATCGAAAAGGAACTGCCCGGCTTCGGCGAGGAGATGCGCCGCGCGAGCCTGGCCGAGGGGGTGCCGACCGCCATCCTGTCGCGGCAGACGGCGGGCATCCGCGACGCCTGCCTGATGATCCTTCTGCCCGGCAAGCCCGCCGCCATCGCCACCTGCCTCGATGCGGTCTTCGCGGCGGTTCCTTACTGCCTGGACCTGATCGGCGCCGCGCGGATCGAGACGGACCCTGCGCGGATCGTGGCGTTCCGGCCGAAGGCCTAATCGGGCGGCGATGCCGGTCCGGGGGACCAGCCCCATCGTGGTATACGACGATCCCGGGATATTCGGGCAAAGAAGAAAGACCGCAGGGTGAGGGGCCGCGTTCAGGCCGCTTGCAGCAGCGTGACCAGCGTATCGCCATAGCGGCGCTGGTCGATCCGGGTCAGGCCTTCGGGTGGCAGGGGATCGGTGTCCTCCTCCCACACCACCAGCGCCTCGGGGGCGAGCCAGTTGCCCGCCAGCGCCGAGTTCAGCGCGGCCTCTCCCAGCCGCTGGCCATAAGGAGGATCGAGGAAGACCAGGTCGTAGCCCGCGCCCCGGTTCGGGCCGAGGTTCGTGGCATCGCGCCGCCAGATGTCCGTCACGCCCATGGCGCGGGCCTTTTCCACATTCGCCCGCAGGAGGGCGCGGGCAGGGGCGCCATCGTCCACGAAGGCCACGCGCGCCGCGCCGCGCGACAGAGCCTCGAGACCCAGCGCCCCGGTCCCGGCGAAGAGGTCCAGCACCCGCGCGCCTTCGATCGGAAAGCCGTGGCTGTTGAGGATGAGGTTGAAGATCGCCTCGCGCACCCGATCGGTGGTCGGGCGCAGATGCGCGGCGGGATCGCCCGCCCCCAGTTCGGCCAGTTTCAGCCCGCGCAGGCGGCCGCCGACGATTCGCATGGATGCTCCTTTTCCACGGGATCAAAGAGGCTTGATCGCTCTGGTTGCACGCGGCTTTCCCTTTTCCGGGAAAGATGGCAAGCGCCGTTCAACTGGATGCGGGATGGCGATGCGGATCGAGGAAACGGCTTTGCCGGGGGTGCTGGTGCTGACGCCGGCGCGGCACGGGGATGCGCGGGGGTTCTTTTCGGAAAGCTGGAACCGGCGGACGCTGGAGGAGGCGGGGGTGCACCTGCCCCCGTTCGTGCAAGACAACCACTCGCTGTCTGCCAGGGCGGGCACGCTGCGCGGGCTGCACTACCAGGCGCCGCCGCACGAGCAGGGCAAGCTGGTGCGCTGCGGGCGGGGTGCGCTTTACGACGTGGCGGTGGATGGCCGGCGCGGCAGCGCGACCTATGGGCAATGGGTGGGGGTCGAGCT
>NZ_JAUNPC010000064.1 GCF_030536915.1 Paracoccus sp. (in: a-proteobacteria) | reverse complement strand
CCCGTCATGCGCCATGTCCGCGACCGTCAGCACCGCGTCCTGCACCAGCGCCGCAAGGATGCGCAGGTCCTCGGCATCCTCGGCCCGGATGACGACAGGGGCTGCGGGATCGGCGTCGGCGTAGCTGGCGTCAGTCATGGGCTGGCTGCTCCTTGATCCGTTCGATATCCGCGCCGACACCGCGCAGCTTGCGCACGACCTTCTCATAGCCGCGATCCAGATGATAGACGCGGCTGACCATGGTTTCCCCTTCCGCCGCCAGCCCGGCGAGGATCAGGCTGACGCTGGCCCGCAGGTCCGTTGCCATCACCGGGGCCCCCCGCAGCTTTTCAACCCCGGTCACGCGGGCATGGCCCCCATGCACCTCGATCCGCGCGCCCATGCGCGCCAGTTCGGGGGCGTGCATGAAGCGGTTCTCGAAGATCGTCTCCTCCAGCACGCTGACGCCCTCGGCGGTGCACAGCAGCGCCATCATCTGCGCCTGCAGGTCGGTGGGGAAGCCGGGGAAGGGTTCCGTCACGACATCGACCGCGTTCACACGGCCGTTCCGGCGGGTCACGGTCAGCCCACGCTCGGATTCGGTCACGCTGATCCCGGCCTCGTCCAGCTTTTCGCAGAAGGCCTCCACAAGCTCGATCCTGCCGCCGAGGCAGGTCACCTCGCCACCGCAGATGGCAGGCGCGAGCATATACGTTCCCAACTCGATCCGGTCGGTCACGACCGGATGGGTCGCGCCGCCCAGCCGGTCCACGCCCTGCACGGTGATGGTGGAGGTGCCCTCGCCCTCGATCTGCGCGCCCATCCGTCGCAGGCAGCGGGCGAGATCGACGATCTCGGGCTCGCGCGCCGCGTTGTTCAGGACCGTCGTGCCCCGTGCCAGGGTCGCCGCCATCAGCGCGTTCTCGGTCGCCCCGACCGAGACCAGCGGAAAGTCGATCACCGCCCCCTTCAGCCGGCCCGAAGGCGCCTTCGCGTGGACATAGCCGTCGTGCAGGTCCAGATCCGCCCCCATCGCCTGCAATGCGCGCAGGTGCAGGTCCACCGGCCGCGCCCCGATGGCGCAGCCGCCCGGCAGGGACACGACCGCATGCCCGTCCCGCGCCAGCATCGGCCCCAAGACCAGGATCGAGGCCCGCATCTTCCGCACGATGTCGTAATCCGCCCGGTGGCTGGTCAGCGCATGACTGGACAGTGCCAGCACCTGCCCGTCCTGCAGCCCCGCGACCTCGGCCCCGAGCGAGCGCAGCAGCGCCGTCATGGTGCGGATGTCCGACAGCCGCGGCGCGTTGGTCAGCGTCAGCGGTTCGTCCGTCAGCAGCGTCGCCGGCATCAGCGCGAGACAGGCGTTCTTCGCCCCCGCGATCGGGATATCGCCATTTAGCGGCCCGTTGCCGCGCACCAGAATCGTGTCCATCAGTCCTGCCCGTGCCCCTTGTGCGGGTTCGTCCCCGCCTCTGTGTTGTCGCCATCGCCAGTCAGGCTGGCGGTGTCGTCCCGCTCGTCCGCTGCCCGGCTGCGTGCCTGCGCCTTGCGCCGCGCGAGGTTGGCGCGCAAGGCCGCGCCCAGCCGGGCCTCGCGGCTGTCTGCGGGACGGGACGGGCGATCCTTGCTCATCCGGCCCTGTTAATTGCCGGGGGCCGTCCCGTCCAGCAGCCGCCGTGCAGGATCATGGCGGATTTCCGCGACAACCCCCTTGCGCGCCCGAAGCCTTGGGTCTAAACGCCCCTGCACGGCGCTGCGGTAGCTCAGTGGTAGAGCACACCCTTGGTAAGGGTGAGGTCGAGAGTTCAATCCTCTCTCGCAGCACCATTCTTCCCGGAAATCGCTGAACATCCCTTGCGTGGCTGGCTCTCGTGCCGCTTGTGGCGCCGGAAAGGCCTGCTTGCCCGTTGCCGGACAGGCGACGGAACACGAGACAGGTGTCCTCGGCAACCTTCTGCTGCATCCGCGCCCTGTCGAACTTGGATGCCGGACGTCCGAGGCTCGTTGCTCGGACTGGACGCTCGGGTTGGCAGGCCATGCGTGCGATGCCGGACCCGCGGTCATGGGCGCCTTCCCCGGCCTTGGACGTCCGGTTGCCAAGGCTGTTGTCAGCCCGCCATCATGCTTCGAATCCGCTCGTGCAGCGCCCGGCTGACGGGGATGCCGTCGCGCAGGTTGCGGGCGCGCTCGGCGTGGCGGCGGCTGCCGGGAAGGCGGGCGCCTTGGTCCTCGATCGCGTCCAGCACGCTTTCGGCCGCGGCAAGATCGTCAGGCGTGGACAGCAGCGCGGGATCGAAGGCCATGATCAGTTCGCCATGGCACGGGGCGGCATTCCGGCCCCCATCTAACCCCGCCGACTGCCGGCTGGTGCGGTCGCCGATGAAAGGCCCCGCCATCAGCTCGATCATGGTGGCGAGCGCCGAACCCTTGTGGCCGCCGAAGGGCAGCATCGCCCCGGCCAGCACCTGGGCGGGGTCCGTCGTCGGGCGACCCTCGGGGTCGAGGCCCCAGCCTTCGGGGACCGCCTTGCCTGCCTGCCGGTGCAAGGCGATGTCGGCGCGCGAGGCCGCCGTGGTGGCGAAGTCGAACACATAGGGCGGCTTCCCGGCGCGCGGCCAGGCGAAGGCCAGCGGATTGGTGCCCAGCACCGGCCTCGTGCCGCCGGCGGGCGCAACCCAGTCATGGGTCGGGTTCATCGACAGCGCCACGAGCCCGCTTTCGGCGATCTCCTCGACCACGGGCCAGAGGGCTGTCGAGTGAAAGCCGTTGTTGACCGCCAGCATGGCGATGCCCAGCGCGCGTGCGCGCTCGATCAGGGCGGGCAGGCCGGCCAGGGCGGCGGATATGGAAAAGCCGAAACCCGCGTCCACCCGGACAATCGCCGGGGTGACGGGGGTGACGACGGGCACGGCCCCGCGGTCGAAGGCCGGATGGCCCATCGTCTCAAGCGTTCCGGGAAGGCGCTGCAGCCCATGGGAAAGGCAGCCGTCGCGCTGGGCCTTGGTCAGTATTCCTGCCATGGCCGCCGACTGGTCCAGTGACAACCCGTGAAAAGTCAGGAAGTCATGGGCAAGCCGGTATGTCTCGGCCTCGGAAAGCCGTATCTCGTCGGTCAAGGTCGATCATCCTCCATAACGGCTCATATTGCCAAGGTGCCGCGCCGGATGCCAGTTCACCCGGACAGCGGCCTGCCTTCGGCGCGGGTTCCGCCCGGTTCTACCGGGAACAGTTGAAGGACCGAGTTCATGGACATGCCTCTGTCATCCCGCCTTGGCTCTGCCTGGAACCGCAGGGGCGCCCTGTTCATGTGCCTCGCCATGGCCGGCTTTTCGGTCGAGGACGCGCTGCTGAAGCTTGCCGCGGGCAGCCTGCCGGTCGGGCAGGTGCTGATGACCTTCGGCGTCTTCGGGGTGATCGCCTTTTCGGCCTGGGCGATGGGGTCGGGCGAGCCGCCCGTCAGCCGCGCCATGCTGCGGCCGGCGATGATCCTGCGTTCGCTGTCCGAGGTCGTCGGGCGGCTGTTCTTCATGCTGGCGATCGCACTGACGCCGCTGTCCACCGCCTCGGCCATCCTGCAGGCGACGCCGCTGGTGGTGATGGTCGGCGCGGTCGTCATCTTCGGTGAAAGGATCGGGCCGCGGCGCTGGCTGGCGGTCGCGGTGGGGCTGGCCGGCGTGCTGATGATCCTGCGTCCCGGCGCGCAAGGCTTCGGGCCGCTGTCGGTGCTGGCCGTTCTTGCCACGCTGGGCTTCGCGGGGCGTGACCTCGCGACCCGCGCGGCGCCGCCCGCGCTGTCCTTCCGGCAGCTCGGGGTGCTGGGCTTCATCATGCTGATCGTGGCCGGGCTGATCTCCCTGCCTTTCGGGCCCGCGCCCGTCCGGCCCGACGCGGCCACGTGGTTCGGTCTCGTGGCCGCCTCGGTGGCGGGGATCGGCGCCTATACCTCGCTGACCATCGCCATGCGGACCGGAGAGGTCGGTGCCGTCACGCCCTTCCGCTATACCCGCCTCGTCTTCGCGATGATCGCCGGGATCATGGTCTTCGGCGAGAGGCCGGACCTGTCGACGGTCACCGGCTCGGTCCTGATCATCCTGGCCGGGATCACGGCCCTGCGGCTGAACCGCAGGGGCAAGGGCGCCGCGTGATCCGGCCGAGGACTAGGCGCACCATCCTTTTCACAGGCGGGCACCGTGCAGGCCGAGCCTCTTGCAGGCGACATCTCGCCACCACGAGACAGGCAGCGCCCTGCCGTTCCCGGCCATCTTTGACAAGGTGCCCAACCCCAACTGAAGAGCAGCAGACCATAGGCTTCCGTCGCCTCGAACCTCCCCTTGGTGGCGGTCCTGTCCGGTTGCGGCATGTTCAAGCGGCACTCCGAACTCGGATTCATGGAGCGCGCCATGTATTTCAAATCCACCCGCTCTAGCCGAGACGGCATGGTTGCGGTCGGCAGCGTCGTGATGAACCGGGTTGCATCGGGACAGCATGCCCGACCTGCCCGGCGTCGGTTTCCAAGTGAAATCCGGTTTTGCCACGGCGATGCGCGAACTGGCCGGGCAAGCGTCTTCCTTCCGAAGTGATGCCAGGCCTAGGGGCTTGGGCAAGGGGACAGTGCTTGCACCCTGCTGCGGGCATCCAGCCATGGAGGGTCAGTCCGCGTCCCGGTCAAGCATCTGGTCACGAAACTTCTCCTGAACCTTCTCCTTGAGCGCCTGCTTGCCGGCCAAGCGCTCCAACGCAACAACACGCGTCTCATGTTTCTGCAGCAGGTAAATTGGCGCGGCCGTAAGAAGCAGTCGTGCAGTTTGAATGGCTAGTGGCCTTGGCATAACCTTGGTCCGGCCCCGGAGTGATATGAGATCAGGTGCCGCAACTGATCCGTTCCGGTATGTCGAAGCTTGCTGCAAGTGATTGATTTCGCTTACCAAGATCCGCCAGAGAGAAAGAGAGCGCAGCTTGCATTGCTGCAGCTGCGCTCCGTTGTCTGATCAGGCGCGGGTCAGTTGACCGAGGTCGCCGCGTCCGAGGCGTTGCGCATCAGGAAGTCGGTGACGAGCTCCGCCTCTGCCTCGTCGAGGCCCGCGCGCGGGAACATCGAAGGGGTGATGCCGCGCCACTGAAGCTGGGTGAAGCCGCCCGGATCGCGCGGCCCGTGGCAGACGGTGCAGCGCTGGTAGAAGATGCGCTCGCCCTCCTCCATGTTGGCGTAAAGCGATTCCACCAGTTCGGCCACGCGGTCGAGGCCGAGTTCCGATTCGTCCACGGCGGCGAACTGGTAGTCGGCCAGGATCGGCGGCTTCTGGTGGGCCTGGTTCGGGCGCTCGGCATCCTCGCACTTGGCCACGGACGCCACGCAGGTATTGGCGATGGTGGCCTGCGTCAGCCCCGAGGCAGGGCGTTCCGAGGTGATCCAGTTGATCTGCCCCGAGTTGCAGCGCCCCTTGCTGTCGAGGTCAGGCCAGACGCCTTCGTAAAGCGACATGACGCCCGGCATGATGTCATCCGACAGCACGGCGCCCGCGATGATCGCGCCGCGTTCGTTGCGGATTTCGACCAGATCGCCCTCGGCGATGCCGCGCGCCTCGGCGTCCTGGCGGTTGATCCGCACCGGCTCGCGGCCGTCGATCTTGTAAAGCTCGCGCAACTGGGCCGAGTTGTCCATCTGGCTGTGCAGGCGATACCAGGGATGGGGGCTGACGATGTGCAACTGGCCTTCCTGGGCGTTGCCCAGATATTCCAGCGGCTCCTGCCAGATCGGCATGCCAGGGTTGTCGGGCACGTTCATGTCCGCGATGGTCGTGCAGAACATCTCGATCTTGCCGGACAGCGTGTGCAGCGGGTTCGTCTCGGGGTCCTCGTAGAAGGCGCCGTGGCGCACCCACTTGCGCGCTTCGGGGGGCGCGGGCTGCAGGGCATAGCCCTTTTCCCAGAACTCCTCGAAAGGAATGGTTTTGGACGCACCGGTCCGGCCGTAGGCCGCCATGATGTGGTCCATGTAGTCCAGGCTGTCGGTGAACTGCGCCCAGAGGCCCATCTTGTCGGCCAGGGCCTCGAAGATCTCGTAGTCGCTCATCGACTCGCCCAAGGGCTCGATGACCTTCTTCATCGCGTAGATCTTGTCGTTGGAATAGGTGCCGCCGACCGAGATGTCGTCGCGTTCCAGCGTCGAGGAGGCGGGCAGAACGATGTCGGCCCAGCGGACGGCCGCCGTCCACCAGACGTCCTGGCTGACGATGGTGTGCAGCTTGCCGAAGGCCTTGAGCAGCCGGTTCAGGTCCTGCTGGTGCGAGACGAAGTTGTTGCCCGCGTTGTAGATCATCTTGATGTCGGGATAGGTCCGGGTCTGGCCGTTGTAGAAGAATTCCATCCCCGGATTTTCCAGCATCTCGACGATGCGGCTGGCGGGGCAGAGCTTGTCCACTAGGTTCTTGCCCGCCGAGAGGCCCGTGGGCGTGGGCTGGCCCGACTGCGGCATCCCGCCGCCACCATAGTGCCAGCTGAAGCCCACGCCCTCGCCCGGCTTGCCGATCTTGCCGGTCAGCGCCGCGAAGTTGATGATCGCGTGGTGGACCAACTCGCCATGATGGGCGCGCTGCAGCGACCAGGCGCCGCCGAACTGGGTGCGCGAGCTTGCGAACAGCTCGGCCATCTCGCGGATCTTCTCGGCCGGAATGCCGGTGATCGGGGCGGCCCATTCGGGCGTCTTGGGGGTGCCGTCGTCCTCGCCCCGGACATAGGCGATCCAGCGGTCGGCGCCGGTGGTGTATTTCTCCATGTAGGCGCGGTCTTCGAGACCCTGTTCCAGAACGTGATGGGCCATGCCGAGGAACAGCGCGATGTCGGTATTGGGGACGATCTGCACCCATTCCGCGTTCAGGTAATAGTCGGACGCGGTACGCTGCGGGTTGATCGAGACGAAGCGGCAGCCCGCGTCGCGGATCTCGGCCCAGGGGCGGGACATGCCGTGGTCGGCGACGGTGAACTCGATCCGGTTGTTCTTGACCGGGTCGCAGCCGACCAGGACGAAGACCTCGGTGTTGTCGCGCACGACCTCCCACGCGGTCTGGGGCGAATAGACCTCCATGTCGCCGATGATATGCGGCAGCGCCACCTGCGCGGCGCCTGCCGAGAAGTCGCCCTGGGTGATGGTGCAGCCGCCGACCAGGTTGAAGAAGCGCTGCTGCATGACGTTCGGGCGGAACGAGCCCGCGTTCGACCAGCCGCCGTAGGAGGAACTGAAGATCGCCTCGTTCCCGTCCGCCTCGATGGTGGTGACGATGGCGTTGGCGGCCAGGGCCAGGGCGGTGTCCCAGTCGACCTGCACGAACTCTTCCTTGCCGCGCAGTTCGGGCTTGGTGTCGCCGGTCTGCCAGCCGTCCAGGTAGGACTTGCGAACCATGGGGTAAAGGATGCGCGTCTCGTCATAGGTGCGGTCCGCGACGCCCAGCATCAGCATGTCGGTGGGCTGGTGGTCGAGTTCCGTGACCGGAGAGATCGCCGTGATCCGCCCGTCGCGCACCACCGCCTCGAAGGGGCCATAGTGCGAGGCGTGGAAGATCCGCTGGGAATGCGAGTTGGGGTCGATCGAAGCCAGCGCGGTGCTGTTCATCATCCGGCCCATCGACAAGGCCCCGGCGGTGGCGACACCCGCCTGCAGGAAGTTGCGACGGGAAAATTGCATGGTCATGGCAGCCACCTTTCTAGTTCGCTCCACCAGAGCTTCAGCTTTCCGCGACAACGGACGGTTGCAGCGAGGCATTGGCCAAATTCTGAAGGCATGGCGCGGCAAAGACAAGGTGCGGCGGTCACGACAAACCCGAGGGACTTGAACATAGTGGCAATCTGCGGCGTTGTGTCGCGAGACAGTGGAAGGAGAAACACCATGCTCACCGATCACGCCGCAGGTGCCGGGCGACTGGCTGCCGCATTGGTCCTGTCCGCCCTGCTTCCGGTTGCGGCCTTGGCGCAGACGCCGGCCCCGGCGGCCGACGCCGAAGCCCCTGCGGCTGCCGCCCCGTCGCCGGATTCCCCGGCCCAGAGCGGTGCGACGGGCGCGGATACGGGAACCGTGGGCGGTCCCGCCGCCGATCCCCACAGGCTGCTGGACGATCTGAGCGGCGGACCGCAGGGCTCGCCCACCGCGCAGCGCGGCAACCCGCAGCCGGGCACCTCGACCTCGATCCCGACCACGAATCCGGCGACGATCCGGCCGCTGGAACAGCGTGGCGCAGGCAACGAGAATGTCGCCGTCGAGGACACCGGCTTTGAAGGCCAGTGCGATCCGGTGGTGAGCATCGGTTGCCCCGCGATCGCCGACCAGTTGCCCCAGGCCGACGCAGCCGCCGGGTCCACCGCCGACACGGCAGCCCAGCCGGCAGCGGGTGGCGCAACGGAACCGGCAGAAGCGGCCAACTGACCGCCGGGCGGTCTTGCGCAGAGGCGATGCAGCCTCGGTATCCGGGGATGCGGGCCCGCCTGTGGCCCGCCTTCACCGGGGGGGCGGTCAGGATGGCATCCATGCCCGAGCCGCAAGGTCGGTTGATGGTGGCCGAGCGGCGGCCCCGCCGGTGGCAGGCACATGCGGGCGCCGTTGGGGTTCTCCTCGCACATGTGGTTGGCGTGGCTGAAGATCAGTGCCGATGGCCTTGACCATCTTGCCCGTGCCGGACAGGCCGCAGTGAAACGGGCTGCTGCCGAGCGACTGCGTCAGCAGCATCACTGTCTCGATACCCCCGCCTCGCCCCGCATCAGGATCGACAGCGTTCCCCGTCCCGCGCCCATGATGCCGTCTGACCGGCGGGTCGATCGGCCGCGTGCCAGCCGCTCCAAGGGGCGCGCGGCTGGCGTCCAGCGTTCCGGGCAGGGTCGTGATCATCATGCAAAAGATGGGCCGGTGGCGGGGCGGGATCGCGCCGGCAATGCCACCCTCGCCGGTCATCGTGCCGATGATCTGGGCATCATCGGCCAGAAGGACGACGACCGCATCCGCGCCGGCGCAATCGGGGGGGCTGGTGGCGATGCGCACGCCCTTGGCGGCAAATGCATCCGGAACGGCGGGGGCGCGCTCGCAGACGACCAGCTTGAACCCCCCGGCCCGGACCCGCTGCGCCATCTGCGCGCCCATGTCGCCCGCACCGATCGAGGCACCCCTGCTGATGGTCATGGGTTTCCTTCCCCCTCGGTCAGTTCGTCCGGTCGTATGAAACAGGCCGATCACGAACAGCGCGGCCAGGGTCTCGATGAGGGTCGATGCGTCAGGCCGGTCACTGCCAGCAACGGGATGACCGCCCCGTCATGCGGCAGAGTATCCATGCGCCGCTGTCGGTGCGATGCGGGCGCCGCCTTCGGCTTCGGGACCAAGCGCCATGTCGTGAAGCCGAACTGCCTGCCGGCGAACCAGCACGGTCATTCCGGCGCTGCGCTGCTGTCAAGAACCCGGTCGAAGGGCTTGTGGCCGGAAATGCCGGGATCGGCGACCACCTCGCGCCAGCAGCTTTCTCTTTCCTCGGCGCGCAGCACCTTGAAATCGGTGACCCGCAGCGCCGCATCAGCGTGGCGCGTTGCAGCCGTTCCTCGTCCGGGGCTTGAATCGGCTTTCCTACGGGCAGCGAAGCCTGACCGACCACGCCGTTAGGTCGAAACAGGTGTTCTCCGGCCCTGACGATTCGCCGCTTGAACAGGCGGCGCTGCTTGGCAGCCTCGTCTGACCGCGCATCTCGCGCCTGTCCGGGGGCGGCAGCTTGCAACGGGTGCTGCCGTCCTAGTCTGTCGGGGCAGGCGGCCTTGCGGCGGGCAGGCTTCCATGGATCGAGGTGAACCACCGCCGGCTCAGGAACATCGCCATCGCCGGGCGAAGTGACCCCGTATCGGGATCGCCGTCACGTCCTCGGGGGCGCAGGCGCAGGCAGGGATCTTCCGGCTTGGGAAAGCAGGCGCGGCCAGTGTGTATTCCCCCCGGCCGCGCCTGGCGTGAACCGGCAGGGACATCCTTTCGCGGGCACGCCGGTTGGCAGGTCCGGCAAGAACATCTCTGCCCGCGAGGAACGCGCCCCTGCCGGCGGCACTTTCCCATTAAGCGCCGACAGTCAAAGGGCCGCTCATGGACAACCGCGACATCATTGTCATCGGCGGCTCGTCAGGGGCGACCACGCCGCCGAAAAGCATCCTCGGGGGCTTCCCAGGGATCTGCCCGCCGCGGTCTTCGTGGTCCTGCACATTCCGGCCCGCAGCATCGGCATCCTGACCACCGTCAACCCAGGCCGCCAGCCACATGACCGTGCATCCTGCCGAGGACGGGATGGAGATCCGCCCCGGCAATATCTATCTCGGCGTGTCCGACCGCCATCTTCTGCTGGCCGGGGGCCGCATCCGGCTGGGGCGCGGCCCGCGCGAGAACATGGCCCGCCCCGCCATCGACCCGCTGTTCCGCTCGGCCGCTGTGGCCTACTGCCCTCGTGTGGTGGGCGTGCTGCTCAGCGGGCTTCTGAACGACGGCGCCTCGGGGGTTTCGGCGATCAAGTGCTGCGGCGGGCTGGCGCTGGTGCAGAACCCGCAGGACGCCATCGCCGACGAAATGCCGCTGGCGGGCCTGCGCGTCGTGTCTGCCGACCTGATCGCGCCGGGGGCGCGCATCGGCGACGTGCTGGCCGATCTGGTGCGCGAGACCGCTGGCCCGAAGATGCCGATCCCGCCCGAGATCCGGCTGGAGGTGGACATCGCCCCGGGCGAGCGGATCGACAGCGAGATGCTGGGCCGCATCGCTGATCCGGCGGCACTGGCCGATGCCGTTCTTCCCGTCCAAGAGATCCCGCCCCGGCTTGCCGCGCTGATCGAGCAGACGCTGAGCCTGCGCGAGACCGTCGCGGTGGGCGAGATGATGGACGCCATCCTCGCCCTGCTGCGCCAGAGAACGGGGCGGATTTCCAAGGCTACAAGCTTGGCACCTTCCTGCGGCGGGTGCAGCGGCGGATGCAGGCACTGATGATCGACGAGCCTTCGGCCTATGTCGAGCTGCTGCGCAATTCGGGCGACGAGCCCTGGAACCTGTTCAACGACCTGCTGATCGGCGTGACCGAGTTCTTCCGCGACAGGAAGGAATGGGCGCTGCTGGAAGAGCGGGTGATCCCCCGCCTTTTCGAGGGCAAGAACCGGGCGAGCCTCTGCGCGCCTGGATCGCCGGCTGCTCGACCGGCGAGGAGGCCTATTCCCTGGCTGCAGAGCGCCAACGAGGAGCTTTTTGGTCGAATCCGACGAGGGTCGCCTCATCGAGCATATCAAGGCCCTCGTCGGCTACGAAGAACTGGCCGGGGACGCCCGCCGCGTGCTGCGCACCCTTGCCCCCATCAAGCGCGAGATGGACAACCCCGAGACCCACGCCCGCTATGTCGCCCGCGTCCTGCCATATCGCAGCACCGACGATTTCATCGCCGGGGTGGTCGTCACCTTTGTCGATGTCACCGCCCGGCGCGAGGCCAAGGAACGCCTGCGCCGCAGCGAGGAACGCTATCGCGCCATCGTGGAAACCGCCAGCGACTACGCCATTTTCACCACCGACCCCGCCGGCCGCGTCGAGACCTGGTCGCCGGGGGGCGAGCAGGTCTTCGGCTGGAGCGCCGAGGAAATGGTCGACCGGCCCATGGACATTGCCTTCACCCCCGAAGGCCGCGACTCGGGCCAGCCCGCGCTGGAAGAGGGTCAGGCGCCGGACGTGCGCTGGCATCTGCGAAAGAAGGGGCCCGCGTCTTCATCGACGGCGTGGTGCGCCCGCTTCTGGGACCCGACGGCCAGCCCACCGGCTTCCTGAAGATCGGCCAGGACGTGACCGCGCAGCGGGCCACCGAGTCCGCGCTGCGCGCCAGGGAGGCGCGGCAGGCCTTCCTGCTGCAGCTTGCCGACGCGCTGCGCCCGCGGACGGATCCGGACGCGATCCAGGGCGAGGCCGCCCGCCTCCTTGCCGAGCGCCTGGATGTGGGCCGGGCCTGTTACGTCGAGGTAAACGAGGGCGCAGGGCTTGTGCGCATTGCGCAGGACCATGTCCGCGACGATGCCCCGTCGCTTGCGGGCGAGCATCCGCTCACCGATTTCGCTTGGTCGGTCGGTATCATGCGGTCCGGCGAATGCCATGGGATCGCGGACACGCGAGCCTCGTCCCTTGTGCCTGCGGCCGCGCGGCCCGCATCCGCCGCGCTGGGGATCATCGCCTGGACGGGTGCGCCGCTCATCAAGGAAGGGCGGCTGGTCGCTGCGCTGTGCGTCACCTCTGCCGAGCCGCGGTAATGGACCGGGGAGGAGGTGGCGACGCTGCGGCAGGCAGCCGAGCGCATCTGGGCCGCGGTCGAGCGGGTCCGTGCCGAAACCCGGCTGCGCCAGATCGAGGCGCGGCTGATGGCCTTTGGCGAGGCGTCCTCGGACCTGCTGTGGATCAGGAACGCCGAAACGCTGGCCTTCGAATACCTGAGCCCCGCCGCCGAGCGGATCTTCGGCGTGGCGCGGGACAAGATGCTTGAGGGCGACACCCTGCGGAACTGGTTGGACATGATCCTGCCCGAGGACCGCGAGCGCGCCCGCGCCAAGCTGGAACGCGTCCGGCAGGGCGAGCGGCTAGCCTTCGAATACCGCATCGCTTGCCCCGATAGCGGACAGGTCCGGCTTCTGCGCGACACGGTCTTTCCCGTCCGCGGCCTCGGTGCGCGGCTCTCGTGGATCGCGGGCCTCACCCATGACGCCACCGAAGAGACCGCCTCGACCGAACAGCTGGCGGTGCTGGTGGTGGAACTGCAGCACCGCACCCGCAACCTTCTGGGCGTCGTCGGCTCGGTCATGGCCCGGACCCTGCCCAGCAGCCGCTCGCTCAAGGATTTCAGCGCCCGCATGGGCGGAGCGGCTCGAGGCGCTGGCCCGCGTCAACGGCCTGCTGTCCCGGCTGGAGGAGGACGACCGGATCGACTTCGACGAACTGATCCGGTCCGAACTGGAGGCCCATGGCGTCCTGGACGGCGGCAATGGCCCGCAGGTCAGCCTGCGCGGCCCCCGCAAGATAAGACTGCGGTCATCGACCGTGCAGACCTTGGCGCTGGGCCTGCATGAACTGGCCACAAACGCCCTGAAGCACGGGGCGCTGTCGCAACCGGACGGGCGGCGCGACATCCGCTGGTCGATGGTTCCGGGCACCGAGGGGCCGTCCCGGCTGCGGGTCGAATGGCGGAAAAGCGGCATCCCGGTGGATCTGGACAAGGACGGCGCATCGCCGCGGCCCAACGGCTATGGCCGCGAACTGATCGAGCAGGCGCTGCCCTGCCAGCTCAACGCCGAGGTCGATTACGATCTTTCGCCCGAGGGGGTGCGCTGCACCATCACCATCCCCGTCTCGACCAGCATGGAAGGGGCGCAGGTGCCCGGCTGATCCCCCCGGACCTCAGGACGGGCTGCCGCCCTGCCGCGCCGCCCCTACGGCTGAGGGACCAGCGCAAAGTTCCGTGACGGCAGCCAGCAGGCTTTCGATGTGGAAGGGCTAGGTCAGCAGCGGCCCCCCGATGCCTCGCCGGCACGAGATGCGCGCCATGGCCGGTGGCAAAGAGAAAGGGGATGTCCCGCGCGGCCAGAAGATCCGCGACCTCACAGACCATGCGTCCGCGCAGGTTGATGTCCAACACCGCCGCATCGATGCCATCATCCCGGTCCAGCGCCGCCAGCGTGGCCTCGACCGAGGGGAATGGCCCGCCCAGCCGGGCGCCGGCGCCCGACAGGGCATGCGCGAGTTCCTTGGCCTGGAAGTATTCGTCCTCGACCACCAGGATGGAACGGCCCTGCGAGGGTTGATGCGGATGCGCCGCAGCGGTCATCTTGTCTTTCCTGTCCATGGGCACTTCGTGAAGGACGGGCGGGAGGGTCAGCACCTGCGGCGGCAGTCTCGCCGTGCCTTCTTGAAAATCATCATGATCCCGTGCGCCATCAATGGTTGAATCCTGCCGCCCTCTGCCGGACCCTGTGGGGCGGCAGCGCCGCCGCGGCCGCTCGGCCGGATGAAGACAGGAACGATGCCCCGACCCGAGCCACAGATGCAGATCGACGCTGCGACCGACCTAGGCGAACTCGGCCGCCGGCTCGGCAACAGCTATGCGCTGCTGCGCTCGATCATCCGCCGCTCGGCCGAAAGCGCGTGCGACATGGAAAGCTTTGCCTGGCACCTGGAAGGCCTGATCGGCCGGATCATGCCGGTGGCAATGCGCGAACCCGGCGCCCGCTTCGACCTGAAGCGCCTGATGAGGACGAGCCGGGCGACCAGCGCGCGGACGACGGCCCCGACTGCTGGTCGCTGAACGGTCCGCCCGAGGCCATGAACGCGGCCGCCGCCGAGGTGATCGGGCTGCTTGTCCATGATTTGGTAACCGATTCGCTCGAGCATGGCAGCTTGGGCCGGGACAAGGGCGGCGAGCTGCAGGTGGACTGGAGGATCGAGCCGGGAGCAGGGGGCGATCTCTTGCGGCTCGACTGGATCGAGCGCGGCGGGCCTGCGATGCCTGCGCGGGAAGGCCTCGGGATCATGGTGCTGCAAGGGATGCTGCGCTACCAGCTTGACGGCGCGGCCGCGCGGGCCTTCAGCCCCGGGGCCTGCCGGATTCTCTGGCGGTGCGGATGCGCAGCCTGATGCAGGGCGATGCCGGCCCGGCCCTTGCCTGAAGCCCGGGGACCGAAGCCGTTACCGTTGAAACCCGCAGCCCCGGATGGTGTTGTGGGATGCCGGCAACCATCGCGGAACTGGCCCGGCCGCGTCCGACCGGAAGGCAGGGAATGGCACCGATGACCCTCGCGCAGGCTTGGCCCGACGTCCTCACCCCCAGCGAGGCGCAGCGTCTTTCCGCCCTGCAGCGCCCGCCTGTCCCCCTTCGCCCGCGCGAGCAGATCCTGAACGCGCGGTTGTCGGCGAACGGGCTGCTTTATCTGTCGGGGGGGCATCGGGCGCTATCGCTGCGACCGGCTGGGGCGGCGGCGGTTCCTGGGAATCCAGATCCCGGGCGACTTCCTCGACCTTCCCGGCGTTTTCATGGGCCGGATGGACAGCGACGCGGAAGCCCTCGGCCCGGCCGAGTTGCAAGGACATGCCGCGGGGACGCTGCAGTCGCTGGAAGCCACCGCGCCCGAGATCCTCGGCAAGCTCTGGCGCATGGCGCTAATCGACGGCGCGATCAACTGCCAGTGGATCTGCCGGATCAGACGGCTGAGCGGACGCGCCCGCATGCCAGCTTCTTCTGCGAGATGCTGCTGCGGCTTCATGTTCGCGGGTTCTGCACGCTTGACAGCTTCGACCTGCACCTGACCCAAACGGGCCTGGGCGAGGTCAGCGGCATGACCGCCGTCCATGTCAACCGCATGCTGTCGCAACGAGGGGGTCTGCACCTTCACGGAGGGCTATGGTGCGGATCGCCAACCTGTCCGAACTGTTCCATACGGCGCAGTTCGGCTGGGACTATCTTTATCTCGGCGCGGCCTGGGACCAGAAGATCCGCCGGATGGTGAACGACACACACTACGCCAGCCGTAGCGCCAGGGTGCTGTAGGCCGAGGGCCAGCGCAAGGCTTCTTCCTGCAGCCGGGAAAGAGGGGCTGTGGGCTGAATGACCGGGTCTCGCCTCATGAGGCGCAGCGGGAGGCAATCCCCGCTGGTCCGTAAGCCCTTCACCTTCACCGCGCTCGTCATCGTGCTGATGGGGGCCGCGGCAGGACTGGGGCCTTCCGCGTGGCCCGGCCGGGCCAAGACCGCCCGCGCTATGGCCGCACTGGAGTGGCTGGGCATCGCCGGCCTTTCCGCTGGCCAGCGCCAGCGTGTCCTGATCGTGGGAGCACCGGCGCAGGAGGCCCATGCCGTCATCATGGACGAGCCGAGTCCCAGCCTCGATTTTGCCAATCGCCTGCAGGTGAACGCGTTGGTGCGGGGGCTTGCCGGGGAAGGAACGGCCGCCATCCTCTGGACCCACGACCCACG
>NZ_JAUNPC010000159.1 GCF_030536915.1 Paracoccus sp. (in: a-proteobacteria) | reverse complement strand
GTGCCATGATCCGTCCCTCTCTTGCCCGCTCCGGCTTGCGACAAACCCCTGTAGGCGCCTTCTTGTTGCAGATAGATTTATGCGGGATTGTCGTGACGGGGGCAAGGCCGGACGGCGCCTGAGGCCGCCCGGCATGCCGCCTTGCGACAATCAGGTGTTTGTCGCAGGCCGGTCGTAGGATCCACGCATGTCGCGGGCCGAGCGCGCTGGCCGGGGTCGGGGTTGTCTCCGCGGTCAGCACAAGGGCGGCCGCCGCACCATGATGTCCGAACGAGGCCCCGCAATGTTAGCGAGCGCAGTTGCCCCTCTCGAGGACTGCCGCGGGCATAGCGCGGTGGCCTGATCGCGTCCCGGCGGACGCTCCGCCGCAGGCGGCGGATTCCAGTGCTCCTGTGTCCTCCTGTTGCTCTGGGTCGGACGACGAACCTGTGCGCTCTATGCCGCGGCGTTGCCCGCCTCGAAGGGCCGCCGGCTGCGCCACATCGCGTGCAGCACGACGACCAGCTTGCGCGCCACGGCCACGTTGGCGCGCTTGAAGCCGATGCGCTCCCGCAGCGCAGTGCCCCAGCGTCGGATCGCGCTGTCGGCTTTGCACCGCGTCAGGATGTGCGCGGCCGCCTCGTAGAGGTAGGAGCGCAGGAGCTTGTCCCCGTGCCGCGAGATGCGCCCCTGCATGTCGATGGTACCGGACTGGTAGCGTCGCGGCGTGAGCCCGATCCAGGCGGCGGCCGTTCGGCCCGATCGGAACGCCTCCGGCTCGCCGATGGCCGCCACGAAGCTCAGGGCCGTCAGGTGGCCCACCCCGGGTGCCGTCATCAGGAGGCGGCAACGCGGGTCGGCCCGAACGGCGCCGCGGATCACCCGGTCGTGCTGGACGACCTGAGTCCGCACGGCCTGCCACGCCTCCAGCATGGGCATGACGATCGGCACGAGGTCGAGGCGGTTCGCGAGGTGCTCGCGCACGCGGCGGTCGAAGGCCCGCGCGCCGCCGTTGCCCGGTCCGGCCGCCAGCATTAGCCCGAAGGTCCGCAGCGCGCCGCGCAAGGCGTTCGCGATGTCGATCTGCGCCCGCAGGAGCGCGCGCCGCGCGTGGATCAGCGTCCGCAGCCGCACGTCATCCCAGCCCTTGAGGCGAACCTCGCGGTAAAGGCCTGCGCGCAGCAGGTGCGCAAGCCCGCGGGCGTCGTTGGCGTCGGTCTTGTTCATCGTGACCGACAGCGCCGCGTGCGCCTGCCGGGCGTCCATGCAGACCACCGGCAGGCCTCGGTCGCGCAACTCGTGGCCCAGCCAGGTCGACAAGCAGCAGGTCTCGAGACCGACCTTGACGAGGTCGCTCGCGAACGGCGCGAGAGCCTCGGCCAGAGCCTCGGGATGGGTCAGTGACTTGCCCCGCCACAGGCAGGTCCCCGTCTCGTCGACGACGTGGACTTGCGTGCTCGCCTTTGACACGTCCAGGGCAGCGTAAACCGGCATGGCGTCCTCCATGGTACTAGGCCAGGATCACAGCATGCTCCATCCGATCAGGCAGTGGGCGCCGCGATTACGCCATGTCTCGACGGACGAGCAGAGCACCGGCCCGCAGGTCGCGGAACTGCAGGCCGCCGGCTGCACCGACATCCGGTCCGAGACCGGCTCGGGCGCCTCGCGCGCGCGCCCCGTCCTTGCCCGGCTGGTGCGCGGGATCGCCCCCGGAGACATGCTGGTCGTGGTCCGCATCGACCGCCTCGCGCGTTCGCTGTCGCACCTGCTCGAGGTGATCGAGGCGGTCGAGGCGCGGGGCGGGCATTTCCGCTCGCTGCACGATCCGATCGACACGGCCAGCCCGCAGGGCAAGTTCACCCTGCAGGTCCTGGGCGCCGCGGCGGAACTGGAACGGGCGCTGATCCGCGAGCGGACCATGGCGGGGCTTGCGGCGGCCCGCGCCGCCGGGCGGGTCGGCGGGAACCCCGGCCTGAAGCGCGGCGACCCCGCGGCGCGGCGCAAGGTCGCCCGTGCCCGCGACGCGGGCTACCTGGCCCGGCTTGAGGCGAGCGCCGGGGAATGGGTCCCGCTGGTGCGCCGCCACCGCCCCGACATGCCCTGGCGCGACCTTGCCCGCCTTGTCGACGCCCGCCGCCCCGCGGGCACGCCCCCCTGGACGGTCGAGCGGCTGCGCCGCGCCGTGTCCCGCTTCGTGCGCGAGGGGCTGCTGCCGGAAACGGTCCTTGCGCGGGCGCGCCCGGCCGCCGCCGACGACCGGCTGCTTGCGGTCGTGGCCGCGATCAAGGGGGCGGACCCGCGGATCACCCTGCAGGGGATCTGCCACCGGCTGGAGGAGATGCGCGAGCGCACCCCGCGCGGGCGGACCGGCTGGCAGCCTTCCAGCGTGAAGATGCTGATCGACCGGGCAAGGGAACGGGGCCTGCTGGACCGCGGGTGACCCCGGCGCGCTTCCCGCGCTAGGCCGGGGGGAGACTGCGAACCCTGCGCCGGGGACCGCCGCCTGATCCGCGCTTCCCGCGCAGGCGAGGGAAGCCGCCCGCAGGGATGTCCCCGGCCGTGCCGTCCTTGTTCCGGTTGCCGGGGCGCCACGCTGATCCGCGCGGGGCGGGACCATGCCGCGTCCGGCGCCCTGCCTCTTCGCGGCAAGGTCGGTTCCCCCTTGCGGGGCTGCCCGCGGCGGGAAAGGCCGTCGCCCCCTGCCCAAAGGCCGCGCCCCGCCCGGTCCTGTCATCCGGCGGCGGAATCGGGCAAGCCTGCGCGCGGATGAACCACGGGCAGGCTGCATGGATCGGCGACGGTTTCCCGAACTTTCCCTGTGACCGCTCTACCTCGGGCTGGTGTTCTTCGCGGCCCCGCTGTGGCGGGCGCCGCCCCAAACGTGTCGCCCGACCTCAGCTTCACGCCCGTGGTGACGCAGTTTCAGCTTGTGGTGGAGATGATCCTCGTCAACACCGCCCCGGCCGGGCATGGGCATGCCTGTTACGCGCGGGACTGTATCGGCCCTTGGGCCGCCGTCACCGATCCCGAGGGCTGGACCGCCGCCGACAGCGCCCGCCTTGCGGCCCATTGCGACAACGGGTAGGGCGCTCAGCCGCCGGCGCGGGCCAGCAGATCGTCCACGAGGCCGGGCAGCCGCGACCAGTCGCCGAAGGCCGCATCCGCCGTTGTCCCGTCCAGCGACGGGCCGGCATAGCCGCCGGTGTAAAGGATCACCGGCATCCCCGCCGCGCGGGCCGCGCCGATGTC
>NZ_JAUNPC010000063.1 GCF_030536915.1 Paracoccus sp. (in: a-proteobacteria) | reverse complement strand
ATGGCCCCGAACCCGGTGATCTTCGCCATGGCCAACCCCGACCCCGAGATCACGCCCGAGGAAGCCCATGCCGTCCGTCCCGACGCCATCGTGGCGACGGGCCGCTCGGATTACCCCAACCAGGTCAACAACGTGCTGGGCTTCCCCTACCTGTTCCGGGGGGCGCTGGACATCCACGCCCGCGCGATCAACGACGAGATGAAGATCGCCTGCGCCCGCGCGCTGGCCGAACTCGCCCGGCGCGAGGTGCCCGACGAGGTGGCGGTGGCCTACGGGCGCAAGCTCAGCTTCGGGCGCGACTACATCATCCCGACGCCCTTCGACCCCCGGCTGATCCATGTGGTGCCGCCCGCCGTGGCCAAGGCCGGGATGGACACCGGCGCCGCCCGCCGCCCCATCATCGACATGGAGGGTTATGTCCAGTCGCTGCGCCAGCGCATGGACCCGACCGCCTCGATCCTGCAGGGCATCCACGCGCGGGCGCGGCAGGCGCAGGCGCGGATGATCTTCGCCGAAGGCGACGACCCGCGCGTGCTGCGCGCGGCGGTGGCATGGCAGCGCGGCGGCCTCGGCAGGGCGCTGGTGGTGGGGCGGGAAGCCGACGTGGCCGAGAAGCTGGCGGCCGAAGGCATGGCCGACGCCGTGCGCGAGATCGAGGTCGTCAGCGCCCTGACCTCGCCGCATCTGAACGCCTATCACGAGGCGCTCTACAAGCGGCTGCAGCGGCAGGGCGTGGACCGCGAGGATGCGCTGAAGCTCGCCCGCCGCGACCGCCATGTGTTTGCCGCGCTGATGCTGGCGCATGGGCATGGCGACGCGCTGGTGACGGGGGCCACGCGCAAGGCCTCGCACATCCTGTCGCAGATCGGGCAGGTCTTCGACCTGCGCCCGGAAGACGGGGCGGTGGGCATCACGGGCGTGCTGCACAAGGGCCGGATCGTGCTGATCGGCGACACGCTGGTCCATGAATGGCCCGAGGCCGAGGACTTGGCCCTGATCGCCACCCGCGGCGCCCATGTCGCCCGCGCCCTGGGGATCGAGCCGCGCGTGGCCTTCCTGTCCTTTTCCACCTTCGGCCACCCGGTCAGCGAGCGCGCCATCAAGATGGCCGAGGCGCCGAAGGTTCTGGACGCGCAGGGCGCCGATTTCGAATACGAGGGCGAGATGACGGTCGACGTGGCGCTGAACCCGGAACAGGCGGCGCGCTATCCCTTCAGCCGCCTGACCGGCCCGGCCAACGTGCTGGTGATGCCGGCCCGCCATTCGGCCTCGATCAGCGTCCGGCTGATGCAGGAAATGGCGGGCGCGACGGTGATCGGCCCGATCCTGACCGGCGTGCCGAAGCCCATCCAGATCTGCGGCACGGGGTCCAGCGTCAACGACATCCTCAACATGGCCGCGATGGCCGCGGGCCGGGTGGGGCAGGTGGCGTGAGCTGGAAGGCCCTTCTGGCGCAGGCGCGAACCGGCGCGCGCCTGCGCCATTCCCCCCATCACGGCGAGGTCCACTGGCGCGCCGTCGCCGCCACCGGGCTGGAACTGGCCCGCCGCGACAGCCGCGTGGACCCCGCGATCTGCATGGCCTTCGCGGTGCTGCACGACTGCCGCCGGGTGACGGAACACCGCGACCCCCGCCACGGCCCTGCCGCCGCGGGCGTGGCGCAATCCAGCGAGGTTCTGCTGGCCCTGCTGGGGGCCGACCGCGCCGCGCTGGTGGCCGAGGCCTGCTTTCACCACGAGGGCGGCAGGCCCCGCCGCGACCAGCCGCTGATCGGCGCCTGCTTCGACGCCGACCGCTTCACCCTGGGCCGCGTCGGGATCGAGCCGGACCCTTGGTATTTCTCGACCCTCCACCATGATCCGGCCTTTGCCGGAATGGTCCGCTTTGCCGAAGACGCCACCGCCGAGCCGCCGGAATGGGCGGCGCTGTTCACGCAGGTGGACTGAGGCAGCCGTTCATGGCAATCCTTGTCAAAAGGAGCGGCCCCATGGCCACGATGAACGTCTCGCTGCCGGACCAGATGAAGGACTGGGTGGAACAACAGTCCGAATCCGGGCGCTATGCCAACAGCAGCGACTATATCCGCGATCTCATCCGCCGCGACCAGATCAGGGCCGAGAAGATCGCCCGGATGCAGGCGTTGATTGATGAGGCGCGCCAGCAGGGACCGGGGACGCGCAGCCTTGCGGAACTGCGCGACGAGGCACGCCGCCGGATCGCGCAGGCCGGCTGAACGTGGGTTATGTGCTGAGCGCGCCCGCCGAAGAGGATTATCTGGGCATCTACATGGAGGGGCTGCTGCAATTCGGCCCGCGGCAGGCGGACGCCTATATCGCCCGGCTCGACCATATTGGCGATAACCCGCGCCTCGGCCCCGTCAGGCCGGAAATCTCCGGCGCCCCGCGCATCCATGCGACCGGCTCTCACATCATCTTCTGGGAGATCGAGCCGGACGGGACGGCCTTCATCCTTCGCATCCGCCACCACCGCGAGGACTGGTTCACAGACTGAGCCGCCTCAACCGGCGAACAACTCTCCCCGCGCCACCTGCCTCTGCCGCTCGCGGAAGCGCGCCCGGTCGGCCTCGGAATATTCGTCCGCGCAAAGATGGCACCGCACGCCTTCCTCGTATTCGGGGCGGCCAGTGTCCTCGGGCGCGAGCGGACGGCGGCAGGCGTGGCACAGCAGATGGCCGCCGGGTTCCAGCCCGTGGGTCAGGCTGACGCGCCCGTCGAAGACGAAGCAGGCGCCGTTCCACAAGCTTTCGTCCTTTGGCACGTCTTCAAGGTATTTCAGGATGCCGCCCTGCAGGTGGACGACCTCGGACACGCCCTGCGACACGAGGAAGCTGGTCGATTTCTCGCAGCGGATGCCGCCGGTGCAGAACATCGCCACGCGCTTTCCAGCGAAACGCCCGGCGTTCTCGGCCCACCACGCGGGGAACTCGCGGAAGCTGCGGGTGCCGGGGTCCACCGCCCCGCGGAAGCTGCCGATGGCGACCTCGTAATCGTTGCGGGTGTCGATCACCACCGTGTCAGGGTCGCGCAGGACCGCGTTCCAGTCGGCGGGCGCGACATGGCGGCCCACATGGGCCACAGGGTCGACCTGCGGCTGGCCCATGGTCACGATCTCGGGCTTCACCCGGACCTTCATGCGGCCGAAGGGCATCGCCTGCGCCGCGCTTTCCTTCCACGCCAGTGCCTCGAACCCCGGCCATGCGCGGACATGGGCCAGCACCGCCTCGATCCCCGGACGCGGCCCGGCGATGGTGCCGTTGATCCCCTCGCGCGCGAGGATCAGGGTGCCGCGCAGGCCTTGTGCGAGGGCCAGCGCCAGCAGGTCCTCGCGCCGGGCCGAAGGATCGGGCAGGAGGGCAAAGTGATAAAGGGCGGCCACAACGAACATGGGCGCGGCCTAGACCGGCCGCGCCCCCGAAGGCAAGCGGGCAGGATCAGAAGGCGATGCCCATGGCCAGCCCGCCCAGCACATACATGATGCCGACGATCAGGACGATGCCGACCAGGTTCATCACCGCACCCCCCCGCGCCATCTGGGCGATCGTGACCTTGCCGGTGCCGAAGACGATGGCGTTGGGCGGCGTGCCCACTGGCAGCATGAAGGCGCAGGTCGCGGCCAGCGTCGCCGGGATCAGCAGCAGGAACGGGTCCACCCCGATGCCCAGCGCCACGCCCCCCAGGATCGGGATGAAGGTGGCGGCGGTCGCGGTGTTCGAGGTGATTTCGGTCAAGAGCAGCACGATGGCCGTGACCGCGACCACCAGCCAGATGGTCGGCAGGTTTCCAAGCCCCGTGACCTGCTGGCCGAACCAGGCGTCAAGCCCGGTCGAACCCACCGCCGACGCAAGGCTCAGGCCGCCCCCGAACAGCAGCAGCACGCCCCAGGGCAGCCCTTCCTCGGCGTCCTTCCAGTCCAGCACCATCTGCGTCCGGCCGCGTCCGGGCAGGATGAACAGCAGGATCCCCGCCGTGATGGCGACGCCGGTGTCGTCGAAGCCGCCGATCCAGGGCATCGCCGCCTTCACCGCCGGGATCGAGCCCAGGATGCCCGGCACGATCCAGAAGAAGGCGGCACCGCCGAAAACCGCCAGCACCATCCGCTCGCCCTGCGACAGCGGGCCGAGCTGGCGGATCTGGTCGTCGATCATCTCGCGCCCGCCGGGGATCGCGGGCAGGTCGAAGCGGTAGAGCAGCCGCGTCATCAGGAACCAGGCGATGAAGACGAAGACGAAGGCCAGCGGCATCCCGATCAGCATCCAGTTCAGGAAGCCGATCTCGCGCCCCAGTTCGGACGAGGCATAGCCCGCGACGATGGCATTGGGCGGGCTGCCGATCAGCGTGCCGAGGCCCCCGATCGAGGCCGACCAGCCGACGGCCAGCACGAGGCAGGTGCCGAAGCGGGCGATGTTCGGATCGTCCACCGCCTCGGCGATGGTGGCGCCGCTGTCCAGCGCCTGCTGCTGGGCGGCGGTGTTGCCGCCGCTGCGCGCCAGGACGAGCGCCAGGACCGAGGTCGCGATGGGCAGCATCATCAGCGCGGTCGCGGTGTTGGACACCCACATCGACAGAAAGGCGGTGGCCAGCATCATCCCCAGCACGATCCGGCGCGGCGACAGCCCCACGCGGCGCAGCGTCAGCAGGGCGATGCGCAGGTGCAGGTTCCATTTCTCCATCGCGATGGCGATCAGGAAACCGCCGAGGAACAGGAACACGACCGAACTGGCATAAGGCGTGGTGGCCTGCGCCACCGTCCGGTCGGTCAGCATCGGGATCAGGACGATGGGCAAGAGCGAGGTGACGGACAGCGGGACCGCCTCGGTCATCCACCAGATCGCCATCAGCGCCATGACGGTGGCGACGATGCGGGCGTCGGGCGGCAGGTCGGGCTGCGAGCCGAGCAGCGCATAGACCGCAAGGGCCACGATCACCCCCAGCGCCCGCAGGGACCACATCACCCCGGCGGATCGCCCCGAGGGCCCGTCCTCCTCGAAATCCCGCGCGGTTTCCATCCGGCTATGGTCGGTCATGCAACTCCTCCATCTCTTCAGACGATTCGCGGTGCGGTAAGTAGATTTGCAGCCAGATGCCAGCGCGCAGCGGCTATGCGCCTGGCGCAAGGCTGATCGTTCACGACCGCGGGATGGCACTTCACGTTGACGCAACCCGGAACGCTTCCTAAGGTTCGCCGTCTTTGCGGGGAAATCACATGCGCGCCCTGATCGTGGTTGATCTTCAAGTCGATTTCTGTCCGGGGGGCGCCCTTGCCGTGGTCGGCGGGGACGAGATCGTGGCCCCCGTCAACGCGCTGATGCAAGGCTTCGACGCCGTCATCCTGACGCAGGACTGGCACCCCGGGAATCATTCCAGCTTCGCCGCCAACCATCCGGGCGCGCAAGCCTTTTCCACCCTGCGGATGCCTTACGGCGACCAAGTGCTGTGGCCGCGCCACTGCGTCATCGGTTCGGAAGGCGCGGCGTTCCATCCCGGTCTGGACAGCGCCCGGGCCGACTTGGTGATCCGCAAGGGCTTCCGCCCCGGCATCGACAGCTATTCCGCCTTCTTCGAGAACGACCGGACCACACCCACGGGCCTGGCGGGCTACCTGCGCGAGCGGGGCCTGACGGACCTGCATTTCACGGGCCTCGCCCATGATTTCTGCGTGGCCTGGTCGGCCATCGACGCGGCGAAGCTGGGCTTCCGGCCCTTCGTGATCGAAAAGGCCACCCGCGCCATCGACCTTGACGGCTCGCTCGACGCGGCGCAGGCGGCCATGCAGGCGGCAGGAGTCACGATCGCATGATGATCCCGACCATCGACATCGCCACCCGTGTCTACAACCACAAGTGGAAGATCGATCCGATCGTCCGCTCGCTGATCGACACCGACTTCTACAAGCTTCTGATGTGCCAGTCGGTCTTCCGCTACCGGCCCGAGGTGTCCGTGACCTTCCGGCTGATCAACCGGTCCAGGGACATCCGGCTGGCGGACCTGATCGACGAGGGCGAACTGCGCGAGCAGCTTGACCATGTGCGCGGCGTCACGCTGACGCGGGGGGAATCGACCTGGCTGCGGGGCAACACCTTCTACGGCAAGCGCCAGATGTTCCGCCCCGACTTCATGGAGTTCCTGGAAAACCTGCGCCTGCCCGCCTATCACCTGGAAAAGCGCGACGGCCAGTACGAGCTGACCTTCGAGGGCCGCTGGCCCGAGGTGATGCTGTGGGAAATCCCGGCGCTGGCCATCATCATGGAACTGCGGTCCCGCGCCGTGCTGAAGGACATGGGCCGGTTCGAGCTGCAGGTGCTTTACGCCCGCGCCATGACCCGCATCTGGGAAAAGATCGAGGCGCTGCGGGCGCTCGGCCCCGATCTTCGCATCGCCGATTTCGGCACGCGGCGGCGGCATTCCTTCCTGTGGCAGGACTGGTGCGTGCAGGCGATGATCGAGGGGTTGGGCGAGCGGTTCACCGGCACCTCGAACTGCCTGATCGCCCAGCGCCGCGACATCGAGGCGATCGGCACCAACGCCCATGAACTGCCCATGGTCTATGCCGCCCTGGCCGAGACGGACGAGGAACTGCGGCAGGCCCCCTATCGCGTGCTGGCAGACTGGCACGAGGAACACGACGGCAACCTGCGCGTGATCCTGCCCGACACCTACGGCACGCCCGGTTTTCTGGACAAGGCGCCCGACTGGCTGGCGGGCTGGACGGGCATCCGCATCGATTCGGGCGACCCGGTGGCGGTCACGGAATATGCGATCCGATGGTGGAAGTCGCGCGGCGAGGACCCGACGCAGAAGCTGGTGATCTTCTCGGACGGGCTGGACGTCGAGGAGATCGCGGCGCTGTTCCACCGCTTCAACGGGCGGGTGAAGGTCAGCTTCGGCTGGGGCACGCTTCTGACCAACGACTTCCGCGGGCTGGTGCCGGGGGACGGGCTCGCGCCCTTCAGCCTCGTCTGCAAGGCGGCGGCCGCGAACGGGCGGCCCACGGTCAAGCTGTCGGACAACCCCGAAAAGGCAACCGGCCCTGCGGACCTGATCCGCCACTACCGGCAGGTGTTCGACGCGACCGAGGGGCAGCGGTTCGATCTGGTGGTGTGAGGGGTCGGCGGAGTAGTGCGTGCAGAACAACTCCGCGACGCCTGTGCGGCTGAACGGTGCGTGCAAGCACGCACCCTACGCTTCTAGGGATTTTGCGCCGGTGGAGATTATCATTTCTAAAGAATCATGGACATGGACGTAGGGTGCGTGGTCCCCACGCACCTTCCTCGTCACCCGGTCACACCATCCGCACCGGCCCGCCATATTCCGCCACGCGCCGGTCGGCGGTCAGAAGCTGCATCCCCTCGGCCATCGCCTGCGCGACCAGCATCCGGTCGAAGGGATCGCCATGCACCGGCGGCAGGGTGGGGATGGCCAGGCAATGCCGCCCCTCGACCGGCAGTTCCAGATAGCCGTTGGCCAGCAGCCCGGCGCGGAAGGGCGACGGATCGACGGTGAAATCGGCGCGGCCCTGGGCGAACTTGATGGCGATCTCCCACAGGCTGGCGATGCTGAAGTGAAGCTGGTTGTCCGGGTCGCTCATCAGCGTCACCGCCGCCGGAGGCAGCTTCTGGACGGCGACCGCACCCCAGATCAGCAGATGCGTGTCGATCAGCAGGTTCACGCCTTTGGCTTCCGCTGGTCGGGCGGGACGTAAAGCCCGCTGCCGTCATACTTGCCCTCGAACATGGCCTGGATTTCATCGGCCATCATGTCGTCGAAATCGTCCGGCACCTCGAATTGTCCCTGCATGAAGCCCAGGCGCCGCGGCGCAGGCTGTTCGACCAGCGTCACCTTGACCACCGGCTTGCCGGCGCGGGCGATGATGAAGGGTTCGCCCTGCTCGACGCCTTCGACAAGGCGGGAAAGATGGGTCTTGGCCTCGTGCATGTTCACGGTCTTCATGACGGCACCTCTTGGTGGACTAATCCAACTTAGTCCACTCGGGGCCGGAACTCAATCCGCCGGGTCGCGCCACCTGTTGACCAGCGGATAGCGTCGGTCGAGCCAGAAGGACCGGGGCGAAACGCGCGGTCCCGGCGCGGCCTGATACCGCTTCCACTCGCTGGTATAAAGCAGCCGCTCGACCTGGCGCACGGTCTGGGGGTCATGGCCCGCGGCCACCAGATCGGCGATCGACTCGTCACGCTCGACCATCCCGGTGAGGATGGCGTCCAGCACCTCATAGGGCGGCAGGCTGTCCTGGTCGGTCTGGTCCGGGCGCAGCTCGGCCGAGGGCGGCTTGTCGATGATGACCGGCGGGATCACCTCGCCCGCCGGCGCCTGCATCCAGTCGCGGTGGTTTTCGTTCCGCCAGCGGCAGGTCTGGAATACCCGTGTCTTGTAAAGGTCCTTCAGCGGATTGTAGCCGCCCGCCATGTCGCCGTAGATCGTGGAATAGCCCACGCCGACCTCGGACTTGTTGCCGGTGGTCAGCAGCATCTCGCCGAACTTGTTGGACAGCGCCATCAGCAGCACGCCCCGCAGGCGGGACTGGATGTTCTCCTCGGTCAGGTCGGGCGCGGTGCCGGCCATGACCCCCGACAGCGCCTGCGTCACCGCATCCACCGGCCCGCTGATCGGGACCGTGTCCATGCGGATGCCCAGCCGCCGCGCCAGTTCCTCGGCATCGTCCAGCGATCCTTGCGAGGAATACCCGGACGGCAGCCGCACCCCGCGCACGTTCTCCGGTCCCAGCGCATCGGCGGCGATGGCTGCGACCAGCGCCGAATCGATGCCGCCCGACAGGCCCAGCAGCACCTTGCGGAAGCCCGACTTGCGGACATAGTCGCCAAGGCCGAGGCAGATCGCGCGGTAATCCTGTTCCCATTCGTCGGGCTGGGGGACCATCTCGCCGCGCTCGGCCCTCCAGCCTTCGGGCGTGCGGGTGAAGTCGATATGGGCCACCGCCTCATCGAAGGGCGCAAGCTGGACGACCTTGTGCCCGCCGGGGTTCAGAACGAAGCTTCCCCCGTCATAGACCTGGTCGTCCTGGCCCCCGACCATGTTCAGGTAGACCAGCGGCAGCCCCGTCTCGACCACGCGGGCGACCATGTGGCCCATCCGCAGGTCCAGCTTGTTCCGGTGATAAGGGCTGCCGTTCGGCACCACGAGGATCTCGGCCCCCGTCTCGGCCAGCGTCTCGGACACGCCCGGCCACCAGGCATCCTCGCAGATGGGGCTGCCGATGCGGACGCCGTCCACCGAAAACGGCCCGCTGATGGGACCGGGATCGAACAGGCGGTATTCGTCGAACAGCTCCTTGTGCGGCAGCTCGTGTTTCAGCACCCGCGCCGTGATCCGCCCGTCCTGCAGCACGACCCATGCATTGTGCAGCCTGCCCTCGACCCGCAGGGGCAGGCCGATGCCAAGCGCGGGGCCGTCGGCGCAGTCGGCGGCCAGCCGTTCGGCCACCCGCATGCAGTCGTCCAGGAAGGCGGGCTTCAGCACCAGGTCCTGCGTCTGGTAGCCGGTCAGGAACATCTCGGGCAGTGCCAGCATCTGCGCGCCCGCGGCCCTTGCCTGATCCCAGGCGGCGCGGGCCTTGGCGGCGTTGCCCTCAAGGTCGCCCACCGTGGCGTTCAGTTGCGCGATGGTCAGGCGGAAGCGGTCGGTCATCGCGGTTCTCCGGTCATGTCACGCTGGACGATAGGGCGGCGCCGGGGGAAGGTGAAGATGCCCGCGCGCCCTCTCTCTTTGCGCGGCGGTGCGCGCTGCGCTACAGGTGCCGGCGAACGGCGGGCGGAAGACCCGCGACCACGAAAGGCATCAGGCGATGAAACCCGCAGTCCTTGCCGCGGCGCTGGCCGGTCTGGCGATTTCCCTTTGCGCGCCCCCGGCCCATGCGCAGGCCGAGGCGGTCGTCACCAAGCAGTATGACGACGGCGGCGTCTACGAGGGCACCTTCCGCAACGGCCGCCAGCACGGGCGCGGCACCTATACGCTGCCCTCGGGCTACAGCTACGAGGGCGACTGGGTGGACGGCGAGGTCAGGGGGCAGGGCCGCGCCACCTATCCCGACGGCTCGGTCTACGAAGGCGGGTTCGAGAACGGCAAGCCCCATGGCAAGGGCCGGATCACCTATGCCGACGGCGGCACCTATGAGGGCGACTGGGCCGAGGGCGAGATCACCGGGCAGGGCCGCGCCACCTATGCCAATGGCTCGACCTACGAGGGCGGCTTCGACAAGGCCCTGCACCACGGCAAGGGCCTGCTGACCCAGCCCAATGGCTACCGCTATGCCGGCGACTGGGTGCAGGGCGCGCGGGAAGGGCAGGGCCGGATCACCTATCCCGATGGGTCCATCTATGAAGGCGGGATGCTGGCCGGGATGCGCGCGGGCCAGGGCAAGCTGACCATGCCGGACGGGCTGGTCTACGAGGGCGGCTGGGCCGGGGGGCAGATGTCAGGGCAGGGGCGGCTGGTGCAGCCCTCGGGCGACATCTACGAAGGCACCATGGTCGCCAACCGGCGCGAGGGCCACGGCCGCGCCACCTACGTCAACGGCGATGTCTACGAGGGCGGCTTCCGCGCCGACAAGCGCCACGGGCAGGGCGTCTTCACCGGCACCGACGGCTATCTTTACGAAGGCGGCTGGGTCGATGGCCGGATGCAGGGCGAGGGCCGCATCCAGTATCCCGACGGCTCGGTCTACGAAGGCATGCTCAAGGCCGACCAGCCGGACGGCAGGGGCAAGATCACCTATCCCGACGGCGCCACCTATGACGGCGACTGGGTCGCGGGCGTGATCGAGGGGCAGGGGAAGGCCACCTATGCCAACGGCCTGAACTACGAGGGCGGCTTCAGGGATGCGAAGAACGACGGGCTGGGCACGATGTCCCACCCCGACGGCTATGTCTACACCGGCGCCTGGAAGGACGGCCAGCGCCATGGCGAAGGCGCGGCCACCTATCCCGACGGCACCACCTATCGCGGCGGCTTCGCGAATGGGCTGCGCGAGGGCGAGGGTGTGCTGATGACCCCCGACGGCTTCCGCTACGAGGGCGGCTGGAAGGCCGGAGAGATCGACGGCGAGGGCGTCGCGACCTACGCCAATGGCGATATCTACGAGGGCAGCTTCGTCGCCGGCAAGCGGCAGGGCATGGGCGTCATGCGCTATGCCAGCGGCCGCGTGACCGAGGGGCAATGGCGCGACGACCGGCTGGAATCCGAGGCGGGCGCCGAGGCGGTCCCCGCCGAGCCTTCCATCGCCCCGCCCGACGAGCCGGCGGGCGCGGCCCCGCCGTCCCCGGCCGCGGCGGGCACCGAACCCGGTTCCGCCCCCGCGGACGCCCCCGCGGTCCCCCCTTCCGACAGGGAATGACCCCACGGCGCCGTCGCGCGGCCCTGCGGGGCGGGTGAACGGCGCTGGCCTTTCCCGCCGGTCCTCTGCTACACCTCCGCAATTCTGCAGCCGGAGAGTGCCATGCCCCGCTGGACCCTGTCGCAGCGCCTGATCGCCTTTGTCACCATCCCCGCCCTGGTCCTGCTCGTCTTCGGGTGGTTCCGGGCCGATGAGCCGGCGCAGTTCTTCAAGGAAGGCGGGGCGGTCGAGACGGTCTCGGTCCTGCTTCTGGCGCAGGGGGCCGTCTGCTGGTTCGTCGTCCATGGCCGCGCGGGCTGGCGCGACTGGCAGATCCCGGCGATCCTCGTGCTTTTCGCGATGCGCGAGATGGACTTCGACAAGCGATTCACCGCTTTCGGGCTTCTGAAGCTGCGGACCTATACCGGCGACGCGCCGCTGCTGCTCAAGCTGACGGGCGCGGCGGCCATCCTGTTCTCGCTTTGGGTCATCTGGCGCATCCTTGCCCGCAACCGGCCGGGCTGGTGGCGCGGGTTGCGGGCGGGACGGTTCCCCGCCATCGCGACCCTGCTGGCCATGGTCATGGTGGTCGTCGCCAAGGGGCTGGACGGGCTGGACCGCAAGCTGCTTGACGTGGGAATCGTCATCCCGGACGGCCTCGACGGCCATGCCGGCCGGATCGAGGAGGTGCTGGAGCTTGCCGCCTGGTGGCTGCTGGCCCTTGCCATCGCTCGCTTGCCCGCCGCGCGGGCGCAGGAACGCCTCAGGCGCGACGTGGCTGCCCGGCTGCCGCGCCGGGCCTGAATAGCAGCCCCCGTCGGCCGTCGTTTCCGCGTCACAAATCCCACACCTGCGGCCAAATGCATCAGGGCAAGCGCCGCTGCCCGCTGGACGGGCGCAGCCGGTGCCGCTAGAACCGCCCGTGCGAGGGCTGTCCATGGACGGCCCGACCCGTCATATCGGCCCGGCCTCCGCAGGTCGGCCCCGAACTGGAGATTGACCGTGTCCCACGCTGAAGACCACGCAGGAGACCACGGCGCCACCCGGAGGGACTTCCTCTATTACGCGACAGCCGGTGCCGGCGCGGTCGCGGCCGGGGCAGCGGCCTGGACCCTCATCAACCAGATGAACCCCTCGGCCGACGTGCAGGCCCTGTCCTCGATCCAGGTCGACATCGCCGAGGTCGCCGAGGGCACGCAGCTGACCGTGAAATGGCTGGGCAAGCCGGTCTTCATCCGCCACCGCACCGCCGACGAGATCGAGCGCGCCCGCGCCGACGACGGCGCCGCGCTGATCGACCCGACCTCGCAGAACGCCAACAACCCCGACGCCAGCGCCGCCGACGAGAACCGCACGCTGGACGAGGAAGGCCGCTGGCTGGTCCAGATCGGCGTCTGCACGCACCTCGGCTGCGTGCCGATCGGCGACGGGGCGGGCGACTACCAGGGCTGGTTCTGCCCCTGCCACGGGTCGCATTACGACGCCTCGGGCCGCATCCGCCGCGGTCCCGCGCCGACCAACATGGCCATTCCCGTTGCGTCCTTCCTGGACGACACCACCATCAAGCTGGGCTGAGGAGCGCGACGATGTCCGCCGGTATTCCGACCGATGACTACGAACCCAAGACCTCGGCCGAGCGCTGGATCGACCGGCGCCTGCCGATCGTCCGCCTGGTCGTCGATTTCGTCACCCTGCCCACGCCCAAGAACCTCAACTGGATGTGGATCTGGGGGATCGTCCTGACCTTCTGCCTCGTGCTGCAGATCGTCACCGGCATCGTCCTTGCGATGCACTACACCCCGCATGTCGACATGGCCTTCGCCAGCGTCGAGCATATCATGCGCAACGTGAACGGCGGCCATTTCCTGCGCTACCTGCACGCGAACGGGGCCTCGCTGTTCTTCTTCGCGGTCTACCTGCACATCTTCCGCAACTTCTACTACGGCAGCTACAAGCCCCCGCGCGAGGTCACCTACATCATCGGGATGCTGATCTACCTCGCGATGATGGCGACGGCCTTCATGGGCTACGTGCTGCCCTGGGGCCAGATGTCCTTCTGGGGCGCGACCGTGATCACCGGCCTCTTCGGCGCCATCCCCGGCGTCGGCCCGACGATCCAGACCTGGCTGCTGGGCGGGCCTGCGGTGGATAACGCCACGCTCAACCGTTTCTTCTCGCTGCACTACCTGCTGCCCTTCGTGATCGCGGCGCTGGTGATCGTCCATTTCTGGGCCTTCCACACCACCGGCAACAACAACCCCACCGGGGTCGAGGTGCGCCGCACCTCGCGCGAGGAAGCCGACCGCGACACCGTCCCGTTCTGGCCCTATTTCGTCATCAAGGACCTGCTGGCGATGGCCTTCATCCTGGTGATCTTCTTCGCGGTGGTCGGCTTCATGCCGAACTACCTCGGGCACCCGGACAACTACATCGAGGCGAACCCGCTGGTGACGCCCGCGCATATCGTGCCGGAATGGTACTTCCTGCCCTTCTACGCGATCCTGCGCGCCTTCACCGCCGACGTCTGGGTGGTGATGGCCGTCAACTGGATCAGCTTCGGCATCATCGACGCCAAGTTCTTCGGCGTGCTGGCGATGTTCGGCGCGATCATCGTGATGGCGCTGGCGCCCTGGCTTGACACCAGCCGGGTCCGCTCGGGCCGCTACCGGCCGCAGTTCAAGTGGTGGTTCTGGCTGCTGGCCATCGACTTCGTCATCCTCACCTGGGTGGGGGCGATGCCGGCGGAAGGGATCTATCCCTATATCGCGCTGGCGGGCTCGGCCTACTGGTTCGGCTATTTCCTGGTGATCCTGCCGCTTCTGGGCGTGATCGAACGGCCGGCCCCGATCCCGAACACCATCGAAGAAGACTGGAACGCTCATTCCGAGCGTCTGACCACCCCCGCCGAGTAAGGAGAGACGCGAATGTCCCTGAGAAACGTCACGCTCACGGCGGTCGCGGCTCTGTCCCTCGGGATGGCGGCGAATGCCCAGACGACCATCACGGTGCCGTTGAACGAACCCGGCACCGCGGCGCCCGCCCCTTCGGGGCCGGGCACCACCGTCACCCGCCAGGAGGACGGCACCACCGCGGTCGAATCGACCGGCACCGTGCCGCGCCCCGAAGGCGTCGCCCCGCAGCAGCCGCCCATCGGTTTCACCGGGGCGACCCCGGACCTGCCCAGCACCTCGGCGCCGATGGACACCACCGGCACCGGCCCGGTGCAGCAGCGCACGGGCCAGCCCCGCGCCGGCAGCACCGGCCAGATCGGCCAGGGCGAGATGACCGGCGAGACGGCCGACACCACCGGGGTGACCCCCGGCCCGGTGACGCCGGAAGACGGCGAGACCCAGGACGGCACTGCCACGCCGGCCAGCCCCGCGGGCGACGCCGCGACGGATGACCGCGCGACGCCCGACCAGCCCGCCCCGGCGGCGGACATCCCCGAGCCGACCGGCGCCGAGCCCGATGTGGTCGAGGACCGGGGGACCGAGGTGATCACCCCGACGCCCACGGCCGAGCCGGGCGAACCCCCGGCCGCGCCCAGCTTCGGCCTGCCCGACGCGGCGACCGAGGCGCAGGTGACCGCGCCCGTTCCCGCCGCGGAAGGCGCGGTCCAGGCGGATGCGCCGGACACGGACGTGCCCCCCTCGCCCGCTGAGGATGTCGCGCCCGCCGACGTGCCCACCGCCGAGCCCGCCGAGGCCGAGGCGCCTGCCGAAGAAGCGCCCGCCGGGGAAGCGCCCGCCGAGGCCGAGCTTGCCCCTGCGGATGAGGCACCTGCCGCCATCCAGAACCCCGACGAGGTCCAGACCGAGGGCGGCGATGCCGATGCCGCCGCCGCGACCGAGCCTGCGGGCGAGGAAGCCCCCGAGGGCGAGGTTCCGGCAGATCACGACGTGGCCGCGGACGGGGGCGATTCCCACGCCTTCCACCAGGAGATCCGGGACGCCGCCTTCAGCTTCGAGGGTCCCTTCGGCAAGTTCGACCAGATGCAGCTTCAGCGCGGTCTTCAGGTCTACACCGAGGTTTGCGCGGGCTGCCACGGCCTGCAGTATGTGCCCCTGCGCACCCTGTCCGATTCCAACGGGCCGGGGCTGCCGGACAACCAGGTCCGCGCCTATGCGGCCGAAATGTTCGTCGTCGATGCCGAGACCGGCGAGGAACGCCCCCGCATCCCCACCGACCACTTTCCCACGGTCGTGGGCGAGGGCATGGGCCCGGACCTGTCGCTGATGGCCAAGGCCCGGGCGGGCTTCCACGGGCCCTACGGCACCGGCCTCAGCCAGCTTGTCAACGGCATGGGCGGGCCGGAATACATCTACTCGATCCTGACCGGCTACACCGGCGAGGAGATGGAGCAGGCCGGCACCTTCCTTTACGGCAACAGCGCCTTTGCCGGCGGCTGGATCTCGATGGCGCCGCCGCTGTCGGACGACGCCGTGACCTTCGAGGACGGCTCTCCGACCGACCTCGACAGCATCGCCAAGGACCTCGCGGCCTTCCTCATGTGGACCGCCGAGCCCAAGATGATGGAGCGCAAGCAGGCGGGCCTTGTCTCGGTGCTGTTCCTGGTCGTGCTGACGGTGCTGCTGTTCCTGACCAACAAGCGCCTGTGGTGGCCGCTCAAGCACCGCGAGGACCGGCCCGGCGACGGCCGCTGACGCGAGGCTTCAGGACTGACGGAACGCGCCCCTTCCGGGGGGCGCGTTTTCCTTTGCCGCGAAGGCGCAAC
>NZ_JAUNPC010000062.1:8738-16143 GCF_030536915.1 Paracoccus sp. (in: a-proteobacteria) | reverse complement strand
CCCGAAATCGCGCTGGCGCAATGGGCCGCCCGCCACATGACCCCCGAGGACCGCGCCAGGGCCACCGTCTTCACCTCGGGCGAGCATTGCCCCATGTGCGCCGCCGCGCATGGCTGGGTCGGGCTGGGGCGGATCGTTTATGTCCACTCGGCGCAACAATATGCCGACTGGATGGCCGAGCTTGGCCGCGGCCCCCTGCCCGTCCGTCCCATCCCCATCCAGGAGGTGGTGCCGGGCATCCCGGTCGAAGGCCCGGTGCCCGCGCTGGCCGAGGAGATTCGCGACCTCCACCGCCGCCATGCCGGACGGCAATCCTAGCGGCCTCCCACAGAAAACCGTGCCGTGATCGCGCCCGGGCGGGTCATCTTTCCCTGCCCAGCCAGCGCCCGCGACAAGACATGGCGGCATGGTGACGCAGGCCCCGCGGGGCATGCCTCGGCTCAGGCCACTTGACCCACGGGGGAACCCCCCGCACTCTCGCCTGAACGACCGGAGCCATGCCATGACCCCAGATGCTGCCAGGGAAATACTCCTCGCCCGCCGGGCCGAGTTGCTCGGCCATATCGAGCGCATCGAGGACCAGCTTGACGATCCCATGCCCAAGGACTGGGAGGATGCCGCGTCCGAGCGGCAGGGGGACGAGGTGCTGACCGCGCTGGGGCAATCCGACCGGGCCGAGATCCGGCGCATCGACGCGGCGCTGGCCCGGATCGAGGCGGACGAATACGGCGATTGCGTGAAATGCGGCAATCCCATTGCGGAAAAGCGGCTGCAGCTTCTGCCCGACACGCCCTTCTGCGCGAACTGCTCTCCGTAAGCCCTTCCAAGGGAACATTCCCCGCCCCTGCCGCATTTGGGCTTGAGAGCGTTCCGCGGAGATCAGCCATGCGCCAGCCAGCCCGATACTCTGCCGTCCAGATCGTGCTTCACTGGGCGGTCGTGGTCCTGATCGTCGTCCAGATTCTGACCGGCGACCTCATGAGCGAGTATTTCAGCGCCGTCATGCGCGCGGGCGGCGACCGGCCGCGGATGGGCAATGCCGTCTGGCACATGGTTTCAGGCACCTTGATCCTGGTCTTCATGGGCACGCGGCTGGCCCTGCGATTCACCCACGGGGCGCCGCCTGCCAAGGCGGATTCGCCCGGCTGGGACAGGGTGCTGTCCAAGCTGAACCACTGGCTATTCTATGTCGTGCTGCTGGCAATGCCGCTGGTGGGCGCGGCGGCCTACCTGATCCCCAGCCGCGCCCTGGGCAAGTTGCATGAGAACACGGCGGTGGTCCTGCTGGCGCTGATCGCGCTGCATCTTGCCGGGGTGGTCTATCACCAGTTCATCCGCAGGGACGGGCTGATCCGGCGGATGATCGACCCCGAGCATGGCGTCGAGCGGGTGCCCCCGGTCAACCCGCGCAGGTAAGAAAAGGAGAATCCTTCGGATGTCGCGGCTGTTCATGTTCATCCTGATGATCGCGGCCCCTGTGCTGGCGGGCGTGGGCGTCATCATCATGCTGGCGCTTGGCTATTACGACTGGCGCGCGATGCTGAGCGCGGCCGTGGTCGGCGCCATCGCGGGCTTTCCCGTGGCCTGGCTGGTCGCCCGCAGTATCCAGGCGACGGACCCCAAGGACAGCCTCTAGCCTTTAGCCCAGGAAGGCCGTGACCCGGTCCGTGACCTCGGCGGGCTTGTCCGCGTGCAGCCAGTGTCCGGTGCCGGGGATCGCCTCGATCACCGCCTGCGGGAACAGGGCGCGGATCTCGGCGCGGCCGGCGTCGTCCACATAGTCGCTGTCGCCGCCATGCAGGAACAGCGCCGGGCCGTCAAAGGGCTGCCCGCCGCCCGGCCAGCCGGTCAGCTTGTCCATGTTTGCCCGCAGCGCGGCAAGGTTCATCTTCCAGCGGGGGGGTTTCGCCCGGACGTCCAGCGACTGCAGCAGGAAGGCGCGGGTGCCCGGGTCCTTCAGGTTCTGCGCCAGCGCCGCATCGGCCTGGCTGCGGCTGGCCGCCGCGCTGAAGTCGGTGGCCTCGATGGCGTCGATCACGCCGGTTTGCGTATGGCTGTAGGCGACAGGCGCGATGTCCAGCACCACCAGCCGCCCGACCAGACCCGGCTGCGTCGTCGCAAGCCGCATCGCCGCCTTGCCGCCCATGGAATGGCCCACCACGTCGGCAAGGCCCCCATGCGCCACGATCACCTCGGCCAGATCGCCTGCCATGGCGTCGTAATCGTGGCGGTCGTCCCAAGGCGATTCGCCGTGGTTGCGCATGTCCACGGCGATCACCTGCCGGCTGTCCGACAGCGCGCGCGAGATGACGCCGAGGTTCCTTGCCTGTCCGAAGAGGCCATGAACCACGAGAACGGGCGGCTGCGGGCCGGGCTGGCCGGTGACGGTAAGCGAGAGTTCCATGCCCTCATGCTAACCGCTGGCGATGCGGCTGCAAGCCACCTATCCTTTCCCCCGGCAGGCGAGCGGGGGGCAAGCGATGGCGCAGCAGGACGTGCTGACGATGGCCGACGAGGTGGCGGTGCTGATGGCGGAACGCCTGGGCGGGGCGCGACGGGGCGCACGGCCCGACCTTGCCACGATGCTGCGCCGCCGGGGCGGGGCGCTGCCGCGCCGCCAGCGCCGTGCGGCGCGGGTGCTGGCAAAGGCCCAAAGGCAGGCGGCAACGCCCAAGCTGGCGCGGCAGATGGACACAACCGCGGCGGCGCGGGCGCATGGGTACCTCGTGCGCTATCTGCGCCCGCTGGGAAAGGCCGCGCGCTGGCAGGCGGGGGCGCTGAACGTGGCGGCGGCGGTGATGCTGGGGCTGCTGCTGGTCGGCGCGGTCGCCGTCTGGATCATGGTGCGGCGGGGGCTGGTCTGAGGCCCGGCGCATCCAGCGCCGGACCCTGTGTTCAGTCGAAGCGGCGCAGCCGCAGCGCGTTCGTCACCACGAAGACCGAGGACAGCGCCATCGCCGCCGCGCCCAGCATGGGCGACAGGCGCGGCCCGCCGAAGGGCACCAGCACCCCCATCGCCACCGGGATCAGCGCCACGTTGTAGGCGAATGCCCAGAACAGGTTCTGGCGGATGTTGCGCATCACCGCGCGGCTGAGCCGGATCGCCTTTGCCACGGCGGAAGGATCGCCCGAGGACAGCACGACCTCGGCCGCCTCGATGGCGACATCGGTGCCGGACCCGATGGCGATGCCGGTTTCCGCCGCCGCAAGCGCGGGGGCATCGTTGATGCCGTCGCCGACGAAGACGCTGCCCTTGCCCATGCCGTGGATCGCATCAAGCTTGCCTTCGGGCAGGACGCCCCCCGTCACCCGGTCGATGCCGATTTTCCGGCCCACGGCTTCCGCCGCCGCCTGCACGTCGCCCGAGATCATCCGCGTCTCGATCCCCAGGTCATGCAGAGCCGCGACCGCCGGGCCCGAGGTCTCGCGGATCGGGTCGGCCATGCCCATCACGGCGACATGCTGCCCGTCCACCGCCAGATGCACCGGGGTCGCGGCCTCGGCGGACAGTCCTTCGGCGCGGGCGATCAGGTCAGCGTCGGGGGCGATTCCCGCTTCCTCAAGTGCGCGGGCATTGCCGATCAGCACGCCGCGGCCCTCGACCGTCGCATTCAGCCCGCGCCCGGCATTGGCGGAAACCGAGGATGCGGCGGGCGGCTCGATCCCCCGCTCGCGGGCGGCGGCAAGGACGGCGGCAGCAAGCGGATGCTCGGACCGCGCCTCGGCCCCGGCGGCCAGCCGCAGCGCCTCGGCTTCGTCGATCCCGCGGGTTTCAAGTGCCACCAGGGCCGGGCGGCCTTCGGTCAGCGTGCCGGTCTTGTCGAAGCCCACCACCCGCGCATCGGCCAGCCTTTGCAGCGCGTCGCCGCGGCGGAACAGGATGCCAAGCTCGGCCCCCCTGCCCGTCCCGACCATGATCGAGACCGGGACCGCCAGCCCCATCGCGCAGGGGCAGGCGATGATCAGGACCGAGATCGCGGACACCAGCGCATTCGTCAGCCCCGCGCCCACCAGCATCCAGACGGCGAAGGTCAGGATCGCAAGGCCGATCACCACGGGCACGAAGACCCGCGTCACCCGGTCCACCATCCCCTGCACCGGCAGCTTGGCGGCCTGCGCATCCTCGACCATCCGCACGATCCGTGACAGCGCCGTGTCCGCGCCCACCGCCGTCACGCGATAGGTCAGCGCCGAGGCACCATTGACCGTGCCGCCCGTCACCGGGTCGCCGGTGGATTTCGTGACCGGCAGCGGCTCTCCGGTCAGCATGGATTCGTCGATGGCGCCCTGGCCTTCGGTGATCTCTCCGTCCACCGCGACGCGTTCGCCCGGCAGAAGCTGGACGAGGTCGCCGGGGACAAGCTCGGCCACCGGCACCTCGACCGCCGCGCCGCCGCGGATCACGCGGGCGCTGGAGGGCGCGAGTTCCACCAGCCGCCGGATCGCCTGCCCGGCCCGCCCGCGCGCCCGGGCCTCAAGCCAGCGGCCCAGCAGGATCAGGGTGACGATGACGGCGGCGGCCTCGTAATAGACATGCAGCCCGTCGGGCGGCAGCAGCCCCGGCGCGAAGGTGGCGACTGCCGAGTAAAGAAATGCCGCCCCCGCCCCCAGGGCCACGAGGCTGTTCATCTCGGGCGCGCCGCGCAGCAGCGCGGGGATGCCGAGCGCGAAGAAGATCCGCCCCGGCCCTGCCAGCACCGCCAGCGTCAGCAGGAACTGGGCGACCCACAGAAGCTGCATGTCCACCACGCCCATCAGCCAGTGATGGAAGGGCGGAAACAGGTGGCCGCCCATTTCCAGCACGAAGACCGGCAGCGTCAGGACGGCCGACAGGATCACGCGGCGGCGCAGCCCCTCGGCCTCGTCCTGCTGCGTGTCACGGGCAGGTTCGGCCCCTGCCTCGGGTGCCGTGGCCTTGTAGCCCGCCCGCGTCACCGTTCCCGCCAGCGCGGCCGGCGTGACCGAGGGCGCATGCGTCACCGTGACCGAGCGGGTGGCAAGGTTCGCCGCCGCCCCGGTGACGCCGGGCAGCGCAGCCAGCGCGCGTTCCACCCGGCCGGTGCAACTGGCGCAGGTCATGCCCTCGACCGACAGCCGCGTGGTATCCAGCGCCGCCGGATAGCCCGCGCGGCCGACCGCCTCGATGGCGGGGGCGGCGGCGGCGGGATCGTCCAGTTCCAGCCGCGCGCGGCGGGTGGCGAGGTTGACGGACGCGCCCGAGACGCCGGGGACGGCGGACAGGGCGCGCTCGGCCCGGCCCACGCAACTGGCGCAGCTCAGGCCCTCAAGTTCAAGTTCGAGATGATGTGATTGTGCCATGACATGCCTTTTCGATCCGGGAAGGGGGTGTCGAAAAGGGGCATCGGCGGCCCCTGGGGCCGGCAGGGCGGCCAGACGACCATCTCGGCCGGCTGCGGCAGGGTGATCTCTTCCGATTCAGGCGCAAGGAAAGCCGGCGGCACACGGGCCGCCAGGCGCCGCCCCTGCTGGTGGCAGCGGCAGCCGCGACCGCCCCGGCCCCGGCAGAGATGCGCGGGACGCACCGCCGCGCGGCGCGGGCGGAAGACAGGACGGGCTTGGGAACGGCAGCACATGGGCTTTCTCCTCCTGCCTCATATGGGCAGCAGATGCTGCAAGCGCAACGCCGCCACCTGACGGCTCTTTGAGTTGAAATGCCGCAGCGATGACGCTAGCGCAGGGGGCAAGAGGCTCACGAGGGACGAAGCCCATGAACCGCCGCCAGATGATGATGCTGACCCTGCCGCTGATCGCCGCGCCTGCCGCCGTGATGGCGCAGGCCACCGCGCCCGCCGCGCCGCCCAAGGCCAGGGCCGCCTATGACCCGGCGCCGACCGAGGTGCCGATCCGCGACGGGTTCGAGGTCGGCTCAATCGTGGTCGTCTCGGGCGACTACTACCTTTACCACGTCATCGCGCCGGGCCGCGCCATCCGCTACGGCGTGGCCGTCGGCACGAACGAGCTTGTCTGGAAAGGCCGCGCGCTGGTCGGGCGCAAGGTCGAATGGCCAAGCTGGACCCCCACTCAGGCGATGATCGAGCGCAACCCGGCGCAGTACAAGAAATACGAAAACGGATGCCCGGAGGTCCCACCAACCCGTTGGGCGCGCGGGCGCTTTACCTGCATACCGTGAACGGCCACGACACCGCGATCCGCATCCACGGCACGACCGACCCCGGTTCCATCGGGCGGGCGGTGTCGAACGGCTGCATCCGCATGCGCAACGAGGCGGTGATGGACCTTTACGACAAGGTGCCGCTGGGCGCCCCCGTCTACGTGTATTGATTGCAGCCTGCCGGGTTCCGCCTGACCAGCCTGTCGGACCTTGCGAAAGCCGGGTTCGACACGATCATCGACGCCCGGTCCCCGTCCGAGTTCGCCGAGGACCACCTGCCCGGCGCCATCAACCTGCCGGTGCTGGACGATTCCCAGCGGGCCGAGGTGGGCACGATCTACAAGCAGGTCTCGCCTTTCGATGCCCGCAAGATCGGCGGGGCGCTGGCCGCGGCCAATGTCGCGCGGCATGTCGCCGGGCCTCTGGCCGGGCATGACGGCGGCTGGCGGCCGCTTGTCTATTGCTGGCGCGGCGGACAGCGGTCGGGGGCCTTCTCGACCATCCTTGCCCAGATCGGCTGGCGCACGGCGCGGCTTGAGGGCGGCTGGAAAAGCTGGCGGGCGCTGGTGCTGCGGCAGGTGCAGGATCTGGGACCGCCCTGCCCGCTGGTGGTGCTGGACGGCAACACAGGCTCGGCCAAGACCGAGATCCTGCAGCGGCTGGCCGGGCGGGGGATGCAGGTGATCGACCTCGAAGGGCTGGCGAACCATCGCGGCAGCCTGTTCGGGGCGATGCCCGGCGGGCAGCCCCCGCAGAAGCTGTTCGAAAGCCGGCTGGCCGTGGCGCTGGCGGGTCTGGACCCTTCGCGCCCGGCGGTGGTCGAGGCGGAAAGTTCTCGCATCGGCGATCTGGCGGTGCCTCGCGCGGTCTGGCGGGCGCTTTGCACCGCGCCGCGGCTGCGGCTGCAGGTGCCGCTGGCCGAGCGCGCGGGTTATACGGCGCGCGCCTATGCCGATGCGGTGGCGGAACCCGGCCGGGTCGAGGCGACCGTGGCGCGGCTCGCCCCCCTGCACCCGGTTGAGCGGATCGAGGCCTGGCGCAGCATGGCCCAGCGTGGTGAATGGGCGGCGCTGGCCCAGGGGCTGATGCGCGACCATTACGATCCCCGCTATGAGAAAAGCCGCGCCCGGCATGGCGAGAACGAGCGCGGCGTGATCCCGGTGGCGGACCTGAGCCATGCCGGGCTGGACGCCGCCGCCGCGCGTGTCGAGGCGGCGGTCGGGCAATTGCGCTAGAACAGGCGTCGTGCCGGTCCATCCGGGCGCGTGATCC